>JAQTSH010000068.1 GCA_028711405.1 Methanoregula sp. | reverse complement strand
TATGTCTTCCTCAGGACCAGTCAGTTTCCGGATTCTCCGACGTGATCGATTTGGTGGGCTTTATCGTGCGATTGGCGGGCGTTTTCTGCGATAATCGGACTATAAGGTTTGTAAAAAAAGGCGTCCGTAAAACACCGCTAAATTGCACGGTTTTTTCCGCCTTAAAATGGGTATTTTGACAAAACAACAATTTTAACGAAGAATCTTGTCGGGTGTTGGCACCACTTCCACTGGAAGCCAACCGGTTTTTTTCCGGTGGGGAACTCTCCGAGGTGAACAAAGAGTCTCACCGGGAGTGTGGGTTGGGATAGCTGACAGGTCTCTATGTCTTCCTCAGGACCAGTCAGTTTCCGGATTCTCCGACGTGATCAATTTGGTGGGCTTTATCGTGCGATTGGCGGGCGTTTTCCGCAATAATCGGACTGTAAGATTAGTCAAAAAGGGGGTCCCGTAAAACGCCGCTAAATTGCACGGTTTTATTCGATTTAAAATGGGTATTTTGACAAAACAACAATTTTAACGAAGAATCTTGTCGGGTGTTGGCACCACTTCCACTGGAAGCCAACCGGTTTTTTTCCGGTTGGGAACTCTCCGAGGTGAAGAAAGGGTCTCTCACCAGGAGTGTGGGTTGGGATATCTGACAGGTCTCTATGTCTTCCTCAGGACCAGTCAGTTTCCGGATTCTCCGACGTGATCGATTTGGTGGGCTTTATCGTGCGATTGGCGGGCGTTTTCCGCAATAATCGGACTGTAAGATTAGTCAAAAAAGGGTCCCGTAAAACGCCGCTAAATTGCACGGTTTTTTCCGCTTTAAAATGGGTATTTTGACAAAACAACAATTTTAACGAAGAATCTTGTCGGGTGTTGGCACCACTTCCACTGGAAGCCAACCGGTTTTTTTCCGGTTGGGAACTCTCCGAGGTGAACAAAGAGTCTCACCGGTGGGATAGCTGACAGGTCCCCACCATTCGATCTCTTCGACATTCCCGGCACTATCATGAAACGTCGCCAGACCCGCTCGTGCTGGGTCCGGAGCCAGAGCTCGCGGATGACATACGGAGGGAACGTGATTCGCACGCCAGATCGCGATATCCCCCTAAAGGAGACTCGAAAAAGCAGAGGCTGCACAACAATCGATCTGCGTTCAGCAAGGATGACGAGACAACGGTCCCCGTCTTGGTCAATGACCGCATGAGTGCCTACTAACCCCATCAACCGTGAAAGTTCTGGTTCAGGCTCCTCACGAAGAAATCAGGTCATCGGATTCCCTGGGGACCCCCTTAAACCAACGACAGCTTACACCTTTATCCGGTTTTGTCGGGTCCCTGCGAATCCCTATCGCCCGCTGCGGTGTGCCATGCACCATACAATGAGTCCCGAGAAAAAGACTGCCATCACCGGAATCGCGGGTGAAAGCGGCACTTCATTCTCGGGTTTGTTGGAGGGCAGGAACGTGAGATCCACGGTAGCCTGCTCCTCCGGAACAAACCGGAACCGATCCATCGGGGAGACCATCACATATACGGTATACCTCCCCGGTTTGAGTGTGCCAAGAATCACGGAGGTGTCCCACGCGTACTCCCAACTCCCGTCCCCCATGTTCACCGGGGTAGTCGTGAACATCCCCCGCCCGGCAGGGATATTGAGATTATCGAGAATCACGCCATGGGAGTCAAGGTCCTGACCCTTAACATACAGGTACACCGCGATCGTCTTTAACCCTGTGACGTTCCCACTGATGATGACCGTATCACCAATATGGGGTTCCGCCGGGGTCGCGTTGATATCGATTGTTATTGCCCCGGTTGACGGCACCAGGCACACGAGGATTCCCAGGGCAACAAGGATGGGGATGTACCCGCTCATACAGCTACCTTCACCTGCCATAGCCTAATACATTGTGATGTGCCAGAACCATGTACGGACCAGAGCGTCAGAACTCCACCACCATCACCGCTTCCTCCTCCTTCTTCAGTTCCCCTTTGAGATGGTCGGCATCAAACTCGTACACGTCCCAGGGATTGTACGTATCATAGAGCTCGCACTTGTCCAGCACATCAACAAACTCTTTAAGGAAGATCCGGGGGATTACATCCACCCTGCCGCCAAACCGGGTCGTGATCTTTTTTATCATCGCGTGTATGAACCGGTGGGAGATCCGCTCGCGATCGACCTCGCGGTATGCCTGCGAGTACACATCAATCACTTTCAGCGCGACCAGTTCAAGTTTACCGGTATCGAACTTTGAGAGCGTGATCTGGGGTTGGCGGGGGTTCCTGTACGAATCGGTCTGCACAACGCTGATGCGGTCGTAGAGCGGCGGGACGGATCGGATGCCCCGCGAACCATCAAACAGCGCCGGGGTGCCGGTGAACAGAAAGTAGCAGCGCGGCATATCGCCCCGGTCCAGGGCATCGATCAGCTGCACGAGCGTATAGTACGCCCGCTCGCGCTGGTTACGCATAAGACCCTGCGTCGTCTCCATCTCGTCAATTGCAATCGCAAGCCCGCTATAACCCGCACCGTGGATGATCGCAACGAGCCCCCGGAGGAAGACGAACGCAACCGAATCATCGATCTCCCCCCGTATACCGGCTTTCTGCTTGAAGTCCCTGCCGATGTTCGGCTCTGCGGCAAGCCAACCAAGCGCTGCCTGCGCCAGCTGGAAATCCCCGGTGTTGTTCGCCCGGTAGTATGTGCGGATTGTCGCTGCGAGCGCCGTGTTCACTTCCGAGATGCTCCGGAGCGCTGACTCAATCTCGCGCTCGGTCGCCACTTCGAGTGCCGCATCTTCTGTCCCGGTCCCGGTCACCGAGATCAACCGCTCTTCGATGGCAAACAGCCAGTTGTCGATGATCGTCTTTAACGCATGTTCATCCTCTTTTGTTCTGAGGTTGGCACAGATCTGCTGGTAGAGCGCTTTTAATTTGTGGAGCGGAACCGATGCCGAGATGACGACATGGGACGTAACAAAGCCCTTATCCCGTGCGATCTCAAGTGCCCGCGCAACAAGAAATGTCTTACCGCTCCCGTAATCGCCCCGGATAAACTTGAGATCCCCGCCCCCCTGTGCGACATAGTCCAGTTGCCGGGAGATCACACCCTCTTCGACATCAAGCCCGACAGCGATCCGGGGAAGTCCACCTGCCGGGACCGTGCCCCTCCGGAGGGCGTTTGTGATATTCGTGCTCTCCAGCCTGCGCTTGTCCATCAGTTCAGGTTCCGGCATAACTATAGATCTCTCCATCTTCGCTTACTCCTTTCTTCTCAATAAGCCTGATGCCCTGGGCAGCTGCTTTTGCGATGAGCCGGTTCACGATCCCCACTACCCGGCGCGTCCCGGTCACCTTACGGAGATCCATCTCGCTCGCCATCCGGTGCAACCGGAGAAACGCGACAATCTGTTGTTCCTGTGCGGAGAGTTCCAGCTGTTCGGCGAGTTCTAGTTCCGGTTTGTCCGCCACTGATGGCATCGTTTCCGCCGTGGGACGATGCAGCACCGGGGGGTCTGCGATGGAACGCTCCTTTGCCGTGCAGAGAACCTGCAAAAAGTCCCCGGGCAGGACCTTCCGGCTGTAGGCGGGCAGGACGTCCATGCCACACAGGCAATAATATTTGCAGAGCGAGTAGTCCGCTTCCTCCAGTTCAAGGGTTGCCGCGAACAGATAGGCACGGGCAAAGAGCACCAGTTCCTCAGAACTGAGCATCTGCTGCTGTTCGGTGAACCTTTTTATCAGGAGCGTGACAAGGCGCTTCATCCGGCACATCCTGCCGTCGGGTTCCATAATAACCGCTGCGACGTGCCCGAGATCTTTTGTCTTCTTCACGTTCGCGAGGATATACAGCATCACCTTCTCGCATTCGCGCAGGTCATTGTGCCTGGCAAGGTAGACCACGTAGGACAGTCCGCCGGTGAGGTAATCCGCCCGGTACGCCCGGTAGTGCCATGCCCGTGCCTCTCCCGACTCCCCCAGCGCCTCGTACATCCGTGCGGTCTCCCGCAGGCTCACGACATTCACATCATCCGATACGACGGGAATAAACCGTGCGAGCGTTTCGTCGCGGGAGAGATGGGTGAGGAGGAACTCCCGGTATCGGGTGATGATCTGTTCAAGGAGGACAAGGTCATTCTTCGTTCGCAGTTCAGCAGCGATCAGGTGCTCGTACGCAGCCCTCGCTTCAGCAGGGACTCCGGATTTTGCGAGCAGTTCACATTCGAGCAGTCGGTGCCGGGGCAGGTCTGCGATAGCGAGGAGTGCCCCTGTTGCCGCACGGGCATTCACATAGTCCCCCTGCGCGACGAGGAGCTGGATACGATCGAAAAGGATTGCAGGTTCCTGTTGGTACTCCGGTATCGCAGCATACAGGGCAAGAGCGGCGGGGACGTCGTACTGCGAGAGGGCGAACAGATACGTGCGCAGGGCAGCCGGATTCCGGTGTTCGTGCCAGATCGTTTCTGCGGTTTTGGCTGCCAAGAGATAATCCTTCGCCAGGCAAAGTGCATCCAGGTACTCCGGGCATCCGCACGGGTCCAGTCCATACGCCGTGAAGGTCGTGATCGCTTCCTGCGGTTCCCCGATCCCGATGAGCGCCCGGACCAGGTTCGTTAGATCTCCGGGCTTCTTTCCCTGCACTACAAGCCTTTTTAACACCGGTACCGCGCCCAGGAAATCTTTTCGCGCCACCAGGTACTCGGCGTAACTCCGCAGGGCATCCTGGTTGGTCGGATCGAGGTGGACGGCGGATCTCCATTCAGCGATTGCCCCGTCGTCGCCCCGTGCTTCCAGCACCTTCGCGAGGTAACTATGCACATAGGATGATTCAGGCATCCTCTGGCAGAGATCCCGGAAGAAGACCCCGGCATCCTCGAGTCTTCCCATGGAGAAGAGATTAGTTGCCGCGAGCACTTCGAGCGATTGCTCTTTCTCGGTTGCGAGAAGCCGGTAGCAGAGGTCGAGCGACTCCTGGTACCGCCCGGATTCAAAGAGTAAAAATGCCTCCCGTTTCTGTTCGTTGACCGTTGAGGGTATCATGGACTCCCTGCGTGGAGACGGACCCTGACAAGCCCGGTGAGCATCCGTATCATATCCCGTCTCTCGACATGTGACTCCCCTTTGTTCTGCCATTCGATCGGGAACTCCCCGATGGTATAGCCGGCTCTCGCCAGTCTCCAGAGCAGTTCCACATCAAATTCAAACCCCCGTGAGACCATGTGGGGTAAGACGGAATCAATGGCTGTCTTCTTAAACACTTTTGCCCCGCATTGCGTGTCCCGGAAGGAGAGCCCGAAGAAGCACCGGATGAAGAGATTAAACCCCCGGCTCTCCAGCTGCCGGAGTATGCCCTGTCGGACCTCGAGGTGTGAGCCCGGCACCCACCGTGATCCAAAGACCCCGTCAAAGGAACCTAATTGTGAGAACAACCGTTTCAGTTCATCGATGCTGGTCGAACCGTCGGCATCGACATAGCCGACAAGAGGTGCCCGTGCAGCACCAAGCCCCGCGATGACGCCCCCACCCTTACCGAGCCGTTCCTTGTAGCGGAGACAGCTGATGACAAGATCCGGGCGCTCGTGTGCGATCCGGTCCACGATCTCAGCGGTTGCATCGGTGCCATCGCAGACGACGATGAGTTCTCCGTCAAATGCCCGGATGGTGTCGAAGAAGGAGACGATACGGCGCTCTTCATTGTATGCCGGGATGACAAGACTGTGCCGGGGTGCGGGTGTGGGCGACATGATAGAGGGGTTTGTTGTGGTATCATTTTGGGCAGATCACGGTGTCCGCCGCATCGGGCAGTGACGGGTCACCGGCACATCGGAGCGCGTGGTGTTCCGGGAGCGGTACTGTGCTGTACCTGTAGGCGGAGATGGTCAATAACATTACTGGTGGGCGTGAAGGTGCCTGCCGAGCGCTGATGCCTTCCGGTACTTTTCGGCAATAGCGAGCGCGGTTGCCCGGAGTTCATTGTGCTCTGCGATGCAGTGTGCCGGGGGTGAAGCGTTTCGCAGGATTGCGGATGTGTTCTCAGTTACCTGGATCAGTTCGGTCGCGATGACTGCATTGAGCCAGACAAGGTCGGCGAGCATCTCTCTTGTTTCATCGGTATCCATAGTGATTGTCATGTGTGAGAGGATATCAGGGTTTTTATTGTCTCTGCCTTAACCGGAATGACACACCTATGACACGAACACAGCTTGACGGTTTCATCGGAATGCCATATTTTTCCGGTTCCTTTCCCCACCCGAATGAACCGTTCATGCCCTTCACCGCCCGTAAATATCCTGTTCGAAAGCAAATGAACAGGTAGTTATGTTCTGCGTTCAACGGTCACGGTTCTCTTTGACCCGAAAGACAAAACTCCCGACAAAGAACGAACGACTTCATCTTGACGAGATCGCCAAGTACGGATAAAACCAGTCTGTATGTGCTCTCCACCTTCCTCACAATACATCCCTCACCTTCAAATCCCCACGCTAATGAAAAGATATACACTTCGGGTAAACCCTGATTGTCACCTGCCACTCCCACCGGATAAAAGGGGACCCCCCCAAGATCCCTCTGGCAGTGGGTATGGCACAACGACCCGAAGGGGGGGTATGACTGGGAGCAATCTTATTTGAGCCAGGGGGCAGGCAATTCACCCGGTCCGGACGAGAGACGCGAATGACGCTCCGACGTAAAGCAGCGCCGTGAAAAGGGGGGGTGGGTACCCCCAAGGTACCCTTGGGTGGGGGTCACCCGATCCGGGTAGGGTGGTGGGGTCGCAGGACCCCAGACCTTTTTTACCTGGGGGGGAGGGGGGATCACAGGCTCCGGACCGACGCGAACCCCCACCCCCCCTTCGGGCACTTGCGCAGCACCCCCCCCCAAGTTCCTCCGCGGGGACGCAATCTAAATGCTGGTGGATGATCCCCTCGTTCTTCACGGGCGGATCATTGTCTGACACGTGATACTCGGAACGATCGGGTATGAGACACACCTGGCATCTAAGAACCGATCAGCATGTTCGACCACGCTGCCATAATATGTCAGTTTGGAGAAGTACACGGTCGTGCTACCGATTGGGGATACCTCACTTGCGGTAGAACGTGTTGCAACATCGACGAGTCCTGCTGTATTCCTTTCTGCAAAAATGAACTCGTCCTGCAACGGGAGAACAGATACACGTACTTCCCTGCTCTGGTTTTAATCCTTGGTGACAGATTATACCGGAGTGAAGGTGGCACGGTGAAAATCACTAAGTACGACCATAAATATTTCATTCGCATCTCCGGGCGGGAACTGGAAGAACTCCAGGGCTGTACCGGCGATATGGCGGAAGCCTTTGGGCTTGATCGGCGTATTGACAATTACCTGGGAAAACGTCCCATCGGATTCTACCGGTGGGATCTGGAATGTCTTCTCTGCGCCATTGAGTTTGGACTTAAAGACACGAGAAAATACCCGGATAAAAATGATCCCGGGTATCTCGCGCTGCGGAAGTTATACGGGCGGATACAACTTCTGTCTGATGAAGCGTTCGCCTGACGGGAAATCAGATAAAACCCGGATCAAAATCCCGATCTGACAGAAGATCCCCCGGATGCTATATTCCCCTCCGGGCACCAAGCCACCACCTTCCCCATACCCCATATGCCCCGGTGGCATGAACCTCCCGTGTGAAAAAAACCTGTCGCCAGACCTGATGAATAATAATCTTAATCCCTGTATATCCCGAATGTTATGTGGAAACAATGTCATATCTAACAGAACTAAAAAAACGCGGCAGGGATGCCAACCCCTTCTTTCATCTCATGGGGATCGAGGTCGTGCACGTTGAACCCGGCAAAGCCGTATTGAAGATGGACATCCGACCAGACATGCACAACGGCGTCGGCTGGCTCCAGGGGGGGATGCTCGCCGCACTCGCGGATGAGGCGATGGCACTTGCCCTCTACCCGTTGTTATCCGAAGAAGAAGGAATTGCGACCATCTC
>JAQTSH010000067.1 GCA_028711405.1 Methanoregula sp. | reverse complement strand
TCTCCTTTCCACCCAGCGTTGTGGTGATAACACTCTTGAGAATTGGTTTCGTTTCTCCCTGCAGGGTAAGCAGTACACGCTCAGAGACATCAACCGTCTGCCCGAGATCCGTAACCGGGCATCTGCCTGATTCTGTAGGACAGATAAACCCGTGGCATACCGAGCCTGAAACATCTTCAATACTTCCCCCAATCATATCGAGAGCCTTGGGGTTGGCGTCAAGGATTGTATGGGTTTTTGCATCGATGATGAAAATGCCAACCGGCATCGAGTGGAGGATGGTGCGGAACCGCTCCTCGCTCTCCCGGAGTACATCTTCAGCCTTGTTACGTTCAGTAATGTCAATACCCATTCCCCGCATTCCCACGATCTGGTTATCATGGAGGGTAAGAGTGGCATAGGTCTCAATCGGAAATGTGCTCCCATCCTTGCGTAACGCCGTATAGTGAACGAATCCGGGGAATTCATGAGATCCACGGTAAAAATCCTCGTAATCCTGAATTACATCTTGTCTGACTCTTTCCCGATCATCCGGATGGATCGTCTGCCAGATAGTCAGACCTTTAGCCAGGTCTTCAGATGCATAACGGTACATGTCAAGACCGTGGTTGTTGACGAAGGTAAGAGTCCCCTCCGCATCGCATTCCCACACACACTGTGGCAGCATCCCGGCAAGATCACGGAACCTCTCCCCGCTCTCCCTCAGTGCTTCTTCGGCTTTCCTGCGCTCGGTGATGTCCCGCACAAGGGAGAGAGCCATTTTCTGGTCCCGGAAAGTAAAGATATGTGCACTTATTTCTACGGGAACTCTCGTTCCATCTTTTTTTACGTGTACTGCTTCGAATGTTGCTTTTCCTTCAGTATGCAACTGATCGGAATATTTATGAGCTTCCGCCCATGTTTCAGGTGCGTCAAGATCGTGGGGGGACATCCTGAGGAGTTCGTCACGGGTGTACTGGAGACGATCACAGGCAATTTCATTTACGCCGATAAATTGTCCCGGCAACCCCTCTTCGGTAAAGCCATGGAGAAAAATCGCATCATTTACATTCTGGAACAGGGTGCGGTATCTCTCTTCACTTTCCCGTAGCGCTTCTTCGGCTCGTTTGCGCTCGGTGAAATCTTCAATGATTGTAAGCGCTTTTCCATTCGCGAAATGAACATCCCTGGACCAGATGTCTTTTTCTGTGCCATCCTTGCAGCGAGCCCGTACTATACGTTCAGCATATGCATTCGTCCCACCAAGTCCGTGCAAGTCGTCCATCCAGTCTTCATATAATTTTTTACGATATTCGGGATCAGGATACATCTGTTCAAACCATGTTGACAGATTCGCATTTTCTTCCAGGGTGTATCCCAATACCTTCTCAAATTCCGGATTGATGTACTCAATAATTCCGGAATGACTATCGGAAAATGCAATACCTACAGGGGCATTCTTAACGACACCGCTGAGCCACTCCTCGCTCTCCCTGAGCGCGTCTTCTGCTTTCTTATGCTCGGTAATATCAACAAAACTTTCAAGAAGATATTCACGGCTGCCAAGCTGCACGGGGACAACGGTCTTAATGATGGGTTTTCTCTCGCCCCAAGTATTGAAAAGAACGCACTCCGAACGGACAATCTGCTGCCCGAGATCCATGACCGGGCACGGCTCGTTTTCGGCAGGACAGAACCATTTTTTGCAGCTTGAACCGACAATGGCACTTTTATCTGTTCCGATCAGTTCTATTGCGGTGGAATTGGCATCGAAAATCGTGTACGTTTCGGGATCGATGACCACAAGTCCGCTTTGCGTGGAATTAAAAATATTCAGGAGGTAGTTCTCGCTGTTCTTCAACGCCTCTTCTGCCTGTTTTTTCTTGCTTTCATTAAGCGCCTCTTCAGCAACCTGCTTCTGGAGGGCAATCGATGCCAGATAGGCATACGTCTCGATAAGCTGCAGGTTGTGAATACCGGAACCCTTATAGAGACAGATCGTCGCATTTCCGAAAATCTCATCGCCCTGCACAAATCCTATTGAATAAAAGTCACCCATATTGACGGAGGCGGTGATTTTTTTACAAATATCTTCCGGGATTTGCTTAAAACACATTTCAAACAGGGATAGCGGCAATGTGTGGAGTCTGCCGTTACACAGACCTTCGATGAAAGCATAATCTACCGGAAGGCTCAGTCCAAGAGGGCACCGACCGAGATGTTGCGTGCATGTATCACGATCGGCATCGCTGAGAATAGACCGTACTGTGAGATTACCGGTCGTACGGTCATGGGAGTTCACAATAATCATCGCATCCGGAACGAGTGAATGCAGATCTGAAGCAATTTTTACATACATATCAGATGCCGGGGACAGTTCTAAGAACTCCTGCAGTTTCCGGGAGAAGAATTCCATCTGGGCAATATGATTCTTGATTTTTTCTGCTGCCGCGTGTCGTTCGGAGATGTCCCTGAAAATCCCTTCGACCCCGAGCACTGCCCCGGATTCGTCATGGTATAAGTGACTGCTCACGGCAACGAACATAGGAGTACCATCCTTTCGTTTCAGGATGACTTCATATTCTCTCACTGCCCCATCCCGGTAAACGGCATCGAGGAACTCTTTTCGCTGTACCGGCACCAGGTAAAAAGTATCCGCGATATTCCGACCGAGGCATTCATCCAGGGCATCATATCCCAGTACAGATGCCCAGCTCGGGCTCGCCATAATCAGGTTTCCGTCCCGGTCAGTCCGGTAAAATACATCCTGGATATTATCAATCACACTGCGGTACTGCTGTTCGCTCTTTTTCAGCGCATCCTCTGCAATCCGTCGCTGGAGCGCGATCGAAGCCGCCCGTGCATACAGCTCAATAAAGGGGATATTCCGGATGGGCTCATCTTTCTGGAGGACAAACAAAATGTTTCCCAGCAGTCTTCCCCGCCAGATGAGCCCGATGGAATAGAAATCCCCCAGGTTTAACTCCTGTTCAATCTTTGCGCAGACCTCTTCCGAAACTTGATGAAACGTGGCATAATGGAGCCGTCCCGGAAATGCAAATAATTTTCCCGATGCCAGCACCTCCGGCACAGTATCATATGCGGGGGACGCGTCCCACCGGCAATTGCAATCCCGCAACCGTTCGAAGAATTTTCTGCTTTTCTTTCCGAAGATTGCCCGGAAACTCAGTGTTTTTGAGGTTGGATCAAAAGCATTGATGTCAATGATCGTGTTCGGGAGGATCTCATCCATGCCCGCACCGATAGCCTCGTAAATGTCAGCGTCCGGGGACAACTCAGTAAAATCCTGCAGTTTCCGGGAGAAAAATTCCATCTGGATAACATGCTCCTGGATCCGTGCATCTGCTTCTTTTTTCTCCGTGATGTCCCTTCCGACTGCCTGATACTCCCGGCACACATCGGTATCGTCAAAGAGTCCCCGTATTGTCCATGCAGTCCAGCATATTCTGCCTGTGCCATCGGGCATGCGGCATTCGATCGTTGTTACCTCATGCTCCCGGTCAAGAGATTTGCACGCCTGATCCCAGAGTCCGGCATCTTCGCAGGATATCCCGGGTATCTGGCATGAATTCACAAGATCTTTCGGGGTTCTGGAAAGAAATTTCGCGAAGGAACAGTTAATAAAGGTAAGGGTTCCGTCGGGCAGGAAACGGCAGATGAACTCGGTCTGGTCTTCAACAATTCCCCTGTACCGGGCTTCGTTTAACTCCAGTTCGAGCTGGTACTTCCGCTCTTTTGTCACATCTTTCATGACGATGGTAATGCCCCGGCAGCCATCATCAAAGACGGTATTAATTCCTTTGATGTGGAAATAGAATGTCTCATTCTCTTTAGTTATCGCAGTCTCTTGGGTATGGTCAGGATTGACAAGAATATCCGAGAAGAGATCGGAAAAGGTGATATTTAAAACGCCAAGCCGGTAGATCTCGATGATGTAGTGCCCGACAATCTGGTCTCGGGCGATTCCGAAGAACGTGAGGAAGTGATCATTGCAGAAAATGATTTTTTTACTCTCGTCCAACGTCAAAACGAGATGGGACGAGATGGAAAGCATCGCCGATATGGGGATTCTGTGCGTTAAAAAAAAGACACGGGCAGTCCCAAAGGATTGGGTTTCCACCTGCCCCGATATGAGAAGGACCTCCAGGTACTTTGCCGTGGAGTTCCGGTTCATCTTCAGATTTTGTGAGATGTCCGTGATTGTCAAACCCTTTGGGTGCGCCTTGAGGAGGATCTTGATCCGGGAGATGCTATCCTTTTCGAGCATGGGAAACCTCTGGTATCATATACCACTTGGGGTCAAGGGAATTGTAGGGTAATAATCATTATTGTGGTGGGTAGCAATAATATTTTGGATCTAAATATTTGTGAACGGTTTATCGCCCGTCTCTTGTCTGCACGCCAGTAATGCATGGCAATTCAGGATGGCAGAGATCAATGGCAAAAATATATACGCCCGGATATTTTACGAATGATCAGCCATGAGCGGATGACCTGTGAAGTCATCCTATGGCGGGGGCGAAAGAAATGAGGACAATGGAAAACGACAACTCCGGATTTGCATCCCGCAGCACGACAGATGCAAAAATCTGGGTGAAGTACGGAGATGAGATGATGACCAAAGGACAGGTCGACAAGGCGCTTGAGTTCTATGATCGGGCTCTGGAAAGCACATCAACACATACTCAGACACAGGCATGGTACAGCAAGGCAAACGCCCTTGATGCCCTTGGCAGGTACAACGACGCGATCCAGTGCTATGACAGCGCACTCAAATGTGATCCGGACGATGCCGAATGCTGGTTCAACAAGGGTCTTACGTACAAGAAGATGGGTCGGCTGGATGAAGGTGCAGTCTGCATCAACAAGGGTGTCCAGATTGCCATGGGTCGTTAGAACGCGAGAATCATCACATCTCAATTTATTTTGAATTTTTACCTGGTTCTGTAGGGAACGATGATACAGTCATCCCCAACGTAATGTGCCACCCAGTGACCATTTGGAAAAGTCACAGGCATGTGCCCGTCTTTTATATGCCACGCGTGGGATACATTTGATGCCGGTTGTAACCCGTGAACTCCGGGGGGAAACCGGGGATTTACGTTGTGACCATATCCGAACGTGCCGGTTGTCCAATCATGGGATGCGACCGGAGAACTGTAGCACGATATTTCCGGCACATGCTTTACGTCGCGCCCATTGTGGTTGAGTTGGTGAATTCCGGTCTTTTAACTGGTGCATTTGAATGCCAGTGCCTAGGGGGATAAAAGGGAATTTTTTGATACGTGCATCACGGTATCTCCCCCTTTGCCGTGCAGAGTTGCTTGGCAAATACTTAATATTTGGCGGGATCGATGGGTATTGCCCTCACTAGAGAGAGGGTTGTTCAATCATTCTCCAGCAGTGCCACAGCATAATGATCCTGTGATCTCTCATCTCAAACTGCGCAGGAGAGAACAAGTTTCGACAGTTCGAGGGGAAGTCTCACCCTTATCGACCTCTTTTTTTTCGGGCGCCGGTACCATCATTGAGCCATCAGCATCCGGCAGGATAAAACCGGAAATCGCGTCATATACGAATTGCCGTGAGCCATCCTCACTGATCCCGGTAATAAACCAGAGAATCTCCAACCCCCCATACAAAATGCAATGACTTTTTTCCACAAAAAACATCAAACCAGTCTTTTTTTGGGATTTAAGCCATGCGTTCAGGAGAAAATCCAGCACCCACATGAACCCGTTGTTTAATACCGTCCATAAATTTTTACGAGAAGTAAATTATTAGTAAATTTTAAACAGTTAACGTTTAATTGAAATTTCCGCAATAAAAACAGAAGGTTTATAGTAAGTGCTTCTGACTTTCAATTGTATTAGAGGTAGAACAATGGAACTAAAATACGTACCAACCACGTGCCCGTACTGTGGTACAGGGTGCGGTTTCAACCTTGTTGTCAAGGACAAGAAGGTTGTTGGCGTCTCACCCTGGCACCGTTCCCCTGTTAATGAGGGCAAGCTCTGCCCTAAGGGGAATTATGCTGACGAGTTTGTCAATGCTCCCGACCGGCTGACCAAGCCCCTCATCAAGAAGGACGGAAAGTTTGTCGAAGCCAGCTGGGACGAAGCCTACAAGCTCATCGCTTCGAAGTTCAAGTCCTACAAGGGCGAAGAGATAGCATGCCTTGCATCTGCACGGGTCTCGAATGAAGAGAACTACCTGATGCAAAAGTTCGCCCGCGCGGTCTTAAAGACCCCGAACATCGACCACTGCGCCCGTCTCTGCCACGCTTCGACGGTTGTCGGGCTTGCCGGTGCATTCGGCTCCGGTGCAATGACCCAGTCAATTGCTGACATTGCCGAATCAAAGTGCCTCCTTGTCATCGGGACCAACACGTTCGAGCAGCACCCGCTGATCGGGCGCCGTATCATGCAGGCGAAGAAGAACGGGGCAAAGATCATCTACGCCGACCCGCGGCTGACGCCGACCGGGAAGCAGGCAGACCTGCACTTGCAGTTCTACTCAGGTACCGATGTGGCTCTCTTCAACTGTTTCATGCAGTTGATCATCAAGAACGGCTGGGAGAACAAGGAGTTCATCGCAAAGAGGACGAAGGATTTCGAGAAGGTCAAAGCCATTGTGATGAAAGACACCTACAGCCCTGAGAATGTCTCGAAGATTACAGGCGTTCCTGCAAAGGATATCATCACTGCCGCAGAATGGTTCGGAACCTCCGGCAAATCCGCGATCCTCTACTCGATGGGTATCACCCAGCACACCACCGGTGTCGACAATGTCAAGTCGACTGCAAACATCCAGATGCTGACCGGTAATCTCGGAAGACCGGGCACCGGCATCTGCGCACTGCGCGGGCAGAACAACGTACAGGGCGCCTGTGACATGGGTGCACTCGCGAACGTGTACTCCGGGTACCAGTCGGTCATCGTCCCCGATATGAGAAAGAAGATGATCGATGCATGGGGCTGCGATATTGCTGAAGGTAAAGTCGGTCTGACCGTCACGAAGCTGATCAATACGCTCGCTGATGAGCCCGGCAAGGTCAAATGCGTCTATATCATGGGAGAGAACCCGATGCTCTCAGACCCGGACCTCCACCATGTCGAGAAGGGTTTGAAGAACGTCGAGTTCATGGTCGTGCAGGATATCTTCCTGACTGAGACCGCCCAGTTCGCCAATGTTGTACTGCCGGCAGCATGCTATGCCGAGAAGGACGGCACCCAGACTTCAACCGAACGCCGTGTCCAGAAGTGGCGAAAAGCCCAGGACCCGCCCGGAGAGGCAAAAGCCGACTGGCAGATCTTCTGCGAGCTCGCCAAGCACATGGGATACGAGAAACAGTTCCCGTACAAGAGCGCAGAAGAGATCTTTACTGAAGTTGCGAAGGTCACCCCGTCCTATGGCGGTATGGACTATGCACGCCTCGACAAGCCCGAAGCGCTACACTGGCCCTGCCCCACGAAGGAGCACCCGGGTACCCCGATCCTGCACAAGGAGAAGTTCACTCATCCCGACGGTCTTGGTATCTTTACACCGATCGAGTGGAAACCCCCGGCAGAGGTCCCGGACAAGGACTACCCGCTCATCATGACCACCGGGCGCTGCATCTGGCAGTGGCACACCGGTACGATGACCCGCCGCTCAGAAAGCCTTGAGCGCGAGGAGCCTACGGGCTGGGTCGAGATCAACCCCGAGGACGCAGCGGCTCTCGGAATCAAGGACAAGGAAATGGTCAAGGCGATCACCCGCAGGGGAGAGATCAAGATCGGCGCCCGTGTCACAAAGAACATCAAGAAAGGCGTTGTTTTCATGCCCTTCCACTACAAGGAATGTGCAGCAAACCTGCTCACGAACAATGCACTTGACCCAGTTGCAGCAATTCCGGAGTTCAAAGCCTGTGCTGTGCGGATAGAGAAGATTGCGGAGGCGAAGTAACATGGTAAAGAAAGGCGATATGCTCTACGCATGGACAAATGATGCTGAGATTGCAAAACGCGC
>JAQTSH010000066.1:5768-8012 GCA_028711405.1 Methanoregula sp. | reverse complement strand
TGCTCAACATCCTCTGTATTGCAGGGTTTGTATGGAAGGTGTGGGTAACACCGGCAACCGAAACTGTCAATGAGTCATGAAATTCCGTTTGCGATCCAGGGGTTCGTACCTTTTTTTCCATCGTCAACGCCAATCCTTCTGACCCACATTCCAGGTAGTGTCACACGATACAATCGAGATTTTTGTGTTCACAAGTATTCGTTGAATGCAGAAAGAAACCGGATAGGTTTATATGCCAAGGGACAATCTTCTATGCAAGGTGTGTCGCATGTTGGAAATTCTGAAATGCACTATCTGTGGTAAGATCTGTATGGTCGTCCACAATGGCAGCGGGACCTCGGTCTGCTGCGGTCAACCCATGGAACGACAGGTTGAACAGGGTGAAGATCCGGGTAAGGAGAAGCATGTTCCGGTTGTAGAGAAGACACAAACCGGTATTCAGGTAAAAGTCGGTGAGATTCCCCACCCGATGACCGCGGAACACCACATTCAATGGATCGAGGTTATCGATGGCAGTTCTCTCTCTGTGAAAGGACTCCAGCCGGGAGACTCACCCACCAAAGAGTTTGCTCACACAGATCCCGCGGTTAAAGTACGGGCATATTGCAATAAGCATGGATTATGGTCAAATAAACCCTCGAAGACTCCCCATTAATCCACCTTTTTTAGTTGTGCACAATCGTTGGCAACAAGGTCTTTTTTTCAGTTTCCCAGGCACGTTGCAGAGAAAATCATGTACTTTCAACGATCAATGAGATGTGGGTTTCGCCGCCACCGTGGGGACGCCCCCGCTGCAACGTAACGACCGTTTTTTCATAGCATGGATGGACGCAATTTCAGGAAAAAATACCGCAGGAATGAAAATTTCTCATGCTCATAGAACCTCGTATTGCCAAAAGGGGATACATCATCTTCGTGCCACCCAAAGAACTGGTGACTGGGAGCACGACCCCACAAATAACAACAAAAGAGATCGCCGTGCCCTACAGAAGCAAGGATCGTACGGGACGTCATACGATAGCATGGAGGGGACATGAATTCCTGGATACCGGTTCAATCGATATCGATCAATTCTGCGACCGATACGTCCAGGACAAATACATCCCTCCGTAAAATATGGCTCGACAAACAGGAGATCATGAATTGATATACCGCCTTCTCTTTTCAGTTCCCGATCATCGCCGTCTATTGGCACAGATCACTGGATGTATTGGGAGGGATCCTCGATCCCACACACACGCGTACTCGTTGGCACAATGCTTACCGAACTCTTCACGATCTTCTGTTCAAGCGAGGATTTGATCCGGTCTATCGTTGCCTGCACCTCGCACATCTTTTTATTGCCATCAAATTCCAAAAAAATTTCAATATAGATATCGCTCCCGGAGTGCCGGGACCGCACACCGTGAAGTGCGTGATAGTCATCAAAGAAGACTGCAAGTTCCCGGACGATCACGATCTGGAGTTCTTCGTCAAGCGTCTTGTCAAGCAGATCCGGAAGTGAACTTTTAATCACCCGGTACCCTGAGAAAAAGAGGAACCCGGCGATGACAAACGATGCCAGCGGATCGATATATGACGACCAGGAATACCCGGCAAGTCCGATCGAGAGGATCAATGCGACAAGGACAGATAAATCCGATAATGCTTTTGTCCGGAACAGGCGCCACTGGGAATCCATGATCGGCGACGGGTCGATCATCGCGAGCCGGTGGTTCTTATGCCAGAGCCAGGAATTGGCACAGACCCCGATCGACATGAACACAATACCGAGAACCGCACCGTTCGTACGGATCGGTTCAGGAAACTCAATGCGGTAGATTGCGGAGTAAAAAACAAACGCAAGGGAGACAAACATCACGACACCCGTGATGATGGACGTGCTCGTCTCAAACTTTCCCATGCCGTAATCGTAGGTGGCGGCACCGCCCCGCGTGATCTTGCGGAGGGTAAGCCATGCAAAGAACGTGGCAAGGATCTCGTTTGCACACTTGAGTACATCCGCATAGAGTACGATAGACCCGGCAAGAACAGCGGCGATAATATCCGGGATCCAGAGCAGGGCATCAACGGCAAGGCTGGTAAAGACCATCCGCTCTTTTTCGCGAGGGGGAACTGAACTATCCCCTCCCCCGTTACCCGTTATGCCGTGAGTCATTGGATTACGGTCTCACTATAGGTGATAATACTACAAAAGTGCAACACTTTTGATGGTATGTTCCTGGACAGGTACGGGTAACGGTT
>JAQTSH010000066.1:0-5668 GCA_028711405.1 Methanoregula sp. | reverse complement strand
CGGGAAGGTTCTCGCAGGAGATGCCCGTCTGCCAGGCGGCATTCGTATCAATCCATGAGTAAACAGGAGACGACAGGGCGCATGGGCATCTTTCAGTTCAGGTCCCGGACGTTTCACCGCAGGTGGACCCGTGCTTCAGGTTCGCCGGAATAGATGGGAAGGATCGTGTTGAGCCCGGACAGGGAGAAGATCTTCATCACTTCCGTGTTCAGACCAGAGAGCGCTAACAGACGGGTAGAATTCTTCTGGATCTTTGCCGCTGCAAGAATCACCCGTAACCCTCCGCTGTTGATGTACACGAGACCTGATAGATCAATCAGGATGTTCTGTCTCTCTGTCGTATTGATCACGGATCTCACGGCATCTTCAAACACTGCAACGGTGATCGCATCGATCTTTCCGCGTGCCCGGATGATCGAGATCTGATCTGAGTTTTCAATAGCTATCTCCATTCTTCCCTCACATCATCCCGGGTAGGATTGAGCAATGCCGGTTCATGCACCTGAAGCACCCTCCCGGGACACAATTGATGACCACAGCATTCGATCTGATCCAATTTTGGCTTTACGGTTCGTCTTTCGCGCGTACTAAAAAAAGCGTACCGCTGTGGGGACTACCCTTCACGCACCCTTTGGGATTTTTCCGTTAAGGGCTTGACTCGCAGGACAACAAGCGTGATGTCATCGGATTGCGGCGCAGATCCGGCAAATGCCCGAACTGCATCCAGAATATGTTGGATCACCTCAGGTGCCGGGAGGGACCGGCAGTCTCTGGCGATCTGTATAAGGCGTTCTTCGCCAAACTCGTGGTACTCTGTGTTGAACGCTTCTGTGACTCCATCCGTATACAGGATCACAAGATCACCCGGCATTAACGTAACGTCCTCACCATGGATCTCCATCTCCGGAAGGACTCCCAGCGCGATGCCATCTTCGTGTAAGAACATTGCTTCCCCGGATGAGTTCCGGATTAAAAGGGGAGGGTTGTGTCCTGCATTTACGCAGGAACAAGTCTGTCGTGCCGGATCGAGCACAAGACAGAACGCAGTCACAAACATGCTCGACTCTGCATCCCGGCAGATCATCCGGTTTGCCTGCCGGAGTGCCCCGGTGGTATCAGACTTCCCCTCAAGATTCGCGCGGATAAGGGTACGGGACAGTGCCATGAAGAGCGCAGCACTCACACCTTTTCCGGATACATCCGCGATGACCATCACGCAGCGACCATCGCTGACCGGAATAAAATCATAGAAGTCCCCGCCAACTTCCAGGGCGGGAATGGCAACAGCGGCGATCTCAATATTTTTGATATCCGGCATCGTATCGGGCAGAAAACTTGCCTGGATTGTCCGGGCGATCTCAAGTTCTTTCGTGTATCGTTCCTTCTCGGCGGTCGTGAGACGAAGGTTCTCGATATTTTTCTTTAAGGCTGCTGCCATCGTATTGAAGGATTGGGCAAGTTCTTCAAATTCATCTCCACTTTGTATGGTCACCCGATAATCCAGATCGCCCTTACCGATCACCCTGGTACCAACTTTGAGTTCTTCAACCGGGCGTGTGATAATCCTCGCAAGAATACATGAGATGCACACGACTAGGATAACGAGAACAACCACGAGCCCGGAAAAGAGCGTCAAAAGCTGGCTTGTTTCATCCTGTATCTGCAAACCAGATGCGTATGTTGCGGTGAGGATCTGGTTACGGGTTTTATTCATCGGGCTCGTCACCTGTTCAACCGGCATAAAGACCGCAAGACTCCAGTTCATTGACCGTACAGGAGCATACGCGACATAGGTCTCGGTGGAACCAGCCCAGACCCGTGCAATACCGGTCTTTCCTGCGGTCATATTTTTCACCACATCCACAAGCACCGGATTCGAACTCAACAGAGCATTCCCGCCAGAGAACGGTACATCCCACTGGTCGGTGCCGCTGGAGAGACCCGGACGACTGAGGATATTTCCGGACTGGTCGATGAGGATCGCATAGCCATCACCTCCCATCGTATGGCTCATGAAGTCCTTATTGATGGTGGTAACAGAGACATCCGAACCCACGACCCAGTGACCATAGGTTGCATGGTCGACCGCCCGTGAACAGGTCATGATGAGCCCGTGCCCGGCAGCATCCACATAGGGTGCATCCGACCAGACCTGGATGTCTGTCGCGACTGCCCGCACATACCAGTCACTACTGCGGGGATCAAACGGTGCCGGAATAACAGTATTCCATGGGTAATAGTGCATGATTCCGGAATCCGTTGCGACATAGACACCGGTCATGTCCTCATCGGTCTGGTACAATGCCTGGAGCATATCGTTCATACCATTCAGGCGTTGCCATTCTTCTGATGACTGGTTTATGAGTATCTCCGGAGCGGATACCATCCGTGTAGCGGCAAAAGGATCCCGGGGAGTGGTCGTGTGGAAATATGCAGGTATTGCCGGTGTCACAGGTAGATTCTTCTGGAGTATGTGTGCATGCGCAGCGAGAAGACTCATCTCTGCATTCGTATCTTCGAACAATGCGTTTGTGATCTCAGCCTGGTCTGATGCGACCCGGAGCAGGTACTCTTCTGCATTCTTCTGGAGCGCGGCAGAACTGTCATCGATTGCCTGCACGCCCAGAGCCGCACTGCTCTCTTCCGCGTACCTGCCCATTTTGTCAAGAGCTGCAAATGCGAAAAAACCGGTGATGATGAGGGAGACTACGGAAAGGGCAAGAAAGACGATCAGGATCTTTGCCCGGACGCTCAACCGGATGCGTGGCGTTGTTTCAGCAGTCATGACGGATCATTGGATCTCCCGGTGGTACACCGATGCATCAGTCCCTTTTAAAAAATTCCAGGGGTTCTTTCGCGCTGTGTCACATTCATCATTGTTCTCCTCCGTAAAAAGAACATCGAATCCGTGTCTGTCCCAAAATAAAGTGTTCATGGCGGGTTCGCCACAGGAACCTATCGATAAGAGATATCCCTAGTAGGCAATGGAGTCAAACATGCGGATGAAAATGAAGCCTGCGTGGCGGTTTTAATGCCAACAAGCGAGACATCGGAGATTTAGGTGAACAGTTCTCATGTTCCGGAGGGGATGGTCATACGAAGGAAAAAAGATTTTTCCGAGGGGTTTATTCAAGTTTTTTTCTGATCTTGCGGATATGGTTGAGCGTCTCATCTGAGTAGGGAGTCACCCGGTAGTTCAGGTTGTTCTCCATCTGCCAGAATCCACTCCTCTCATCAAAATGTCCGATGATATTACAGATGCTGATGCGGGCACCGACAGAGCGATGACCATGGGTAACGTCAACCCGAAATGAATCCAGAAAAAGTCCTCGAAGAGTTTCGCATTTGCCGTGATGATCCCAAAGTTCAGGACAATCTGTGTCCAGGATGTGCCACGTGTATACCGCTGCTTGAATAACGCCAGGTTATACAGGATACCGGAATCTGTTGGCATTTGGAATTTTTTTACGCCACGCGGGTAGATATGCTTTTCCGGCGAAGCGAAAACAACGAATTCCATATCAGAAGCGTGATCAATTGATGATCTCATGAATGATGGACGAACTGCCTGACATGTTCTTTAAAAAACACTTTCACCCCCCGCCCGCCCAACATTGATAAGGGGTTTTGCCAGTGTACTTATCATGACCTCGATGGCATGCATGATGGAACAGTCAATGACCATAACCTGCGACCGGCAGAAGATCCAGCACATCCGAGAGAAGATCCACCAGGTCTTTGACCGTGATAGTACGATGAATGACACGATGTTGCTCAAACGATATACTCTCTCATCTGATGGCGATCTGGTCATGATTGTGTGATGATCAGGTATCCCATTCCATGACCGCATGTGCCTGAAAAAGAAATGTTACATCGGTAAAAGTACTCCCTCCGAAAAAGTACTTCGCCCGGACGAAAGGTTGGGGTGTTCAGTGTATCCTCTGGCACAGTACATGCTGCGATACCGTCAAGGCATTGAGGGAGAACATCTCGTTTTTGAATCTTCAAAAGACGTCATGACATGAACCGATACCAGCGAAAAGTGAATGGATCCGGTTTTGGAGTACGTAAATAGATTACCTCTTTTCAAATGATTTTCAATCATGGGGTTCAGAACAAATACCCTCCGGGTAAACGAGCGGGCAATGTAAATGGTTTTCGCGATCACTTTGATCACCGGAAGAACAACATTTCGACGAGGAGGATTTCACATCCCCGGTTCTCTCGACCGTTGCTTCAGATACTCCGTAACCTCCCGGCAAAAAAGCACCTGCATTCCTATGATTTGATACAGGACAAAGGAAAGGAACAAGTGAAAAAGTTTTTCATCTCAGTTCACCATAACAGAAATTAGTAAAAGACCCCGGAGATTTATGAGGACTATTGGACTTGTTATACTGGCTCTTCTATTTGTCTGCCTTTGTATCCCGTGTGCGTTGGCGGATGAAGATATCGTGAAACAGGCATCAAATCTTTCACTCGTTGCGCCAACGCCCGGCACTGCATTACTGGGATCAAAGGATTCGATGACCGAATATCAGGGTTCGCTTGTGAGTTCTTCAGACCAGCTGATGTCGTTTTTCTCGAAAATAATGGCATTGTTCGGATTATCCGGTATGGATTATTCACAGACAATGGATTCGACCTTGCAGGGCGGAATTCAGTCTGCGAAAGGCTCTGTCAACAGTGCAACCGCAACGCCGACTCTCGTCCAGGGTTTTGGTTCGGTCTCGATCAGGACGATGCCCGGCGGGGCTCAGGTCTTCCTGAACGGGGAATTCCGTGGGCAGACACCGGATGATCCAAACAAACCCCTGATGATCTCAAATATCGAGACGGGTTCATACCAGGTGGAACTGAAAAAATCAGGATATACCTTTGAAACTGAGAATGTCGTCGTGAAAGACAAAAGTTTCTGTTACCTCTACCGTGAGTTAAACCGCGCATCATAAAAAATCAACGACGCTTCTCCAATTTTTGGATTTTTCAATCCTCTAAAAAGCTTCGGCTCTTCTTTCCAATTTTTTAAAGAGAGTTCTATTGAGTTCGCGGAAAGATGCACGGATAGATGAGTTGGTCATCAAGCAACTTACTGGGGAGCATGCAGTGACCGTCCGGAAACTGTACGAGAACGAGTTTGAGTTTCCACCCATTACGAAGATATGGCTGACGACCAATCATGAGCCGAAGATCTCCGGCACCGATGACGGGATCTGGCGCCGGCTCTGGATGCTGCCGTTTGTCGTCCAGATTCCACCGGAGAAGTGCGACCAGGATATTGCGACGAAACTGCTGGCAGAGTCTTCCGGGATATTAAACTGGTGTCTTGCGGGGCTTTTACGGTATTATGCGAATGGGAACCTGCTGGTGCAGCCAAAGAAGGTTTCGCAGGCGACGACGAATCTCCGGACGGTGAGCGATACGGTGGGGTCGTTTCTCGCGACGGAGTGTGCGTTTGAGCCAAGTGTGAAGATGTCGCGGTCTGCCCTGCGGGAGACGCTTATGAAGTGGTGCGAAGAAGAAGGGATCAACCGCGTTCCTACCGCACGAAAACTTGCAACTGCATTACAAGAGAAGGGCGTAGTGGATGGGGGAAAGACCATGTCCGACCGGTTCTGGTCCGGCATCCGCCTCAAGACTGATGCAGAGCGGAGTGACTTTGAGA
>JAQTSH010000065.1 GCA_028711405.1 Methanoregula sp. | reverse complement strand
GTCTCCATCACCTATCGTGGTGCTGGTGGAAGTTATATCGGGGACACGGTGATCCTTGACGGGAAAAACACGGCAGGAAATATGACTGTCGTCAAGATCACGGGTCCCGGGCTCCCAGCAGAGGGTGTCCCGCTGTATGATGCGATGGGCATTCCTGGATCCGGTAACACGGTGGCAACCGGACTGGACAACAGCTGGTTCTTCTCGTGGGACACAAACCGGATGAAAGGAGTTAATCTCCTTCAGACTGCCCGGTATACATTCACCGCGTTCGATCAGGTGAACCCGGAAGTTTCTGCAACCACCTCGATCATGCTGAAGCGTCCGGAGTTCTTTATCGTCCCATCCCAGAATCCTGCTGTTACGGGGGACTATGTGCAACTGGTCGGTACTGCAGAGAAAGGCGTCAGTTACGTTAAAATTGACGTGACTGATACCTCGGGTAAGGTCGTACATACGTTCATGTCGCCCGTCAGTGCGAGCGGGTACTTCGAGTACGGGTTCCATGTTGACATGCCGCCTGGCGATTACCGGATCATCGCCGGCAACCCCGCAATGAAGAGCGGACTAAACCAGTCATTCACGGTCGTGCTCCCGGCAAGTGCCCAACCCGTCATGACAAGTCCCCCGGTGACTGCAATTGTGACAACACCCCCGACAACCGCACCAACCCCCTCACCAACGCCGACAAGCCTTCCCCTCTCGGCAGTGACCGTGGTTGCCGGGTGCATTGGCGCGGTCGCACTCTTCTCCCTGGTGCGAAAAGAACGCTCATAACCCCACTTCCTCCCTATTTTTTACCGGATCTTAAAAACGGTTAGATCCCTTATCCGTAGTGGAAATGTCTGCGCACATACTGGACTTAGTCTGTGCCTTCTGCGTTCCATGAAAAGGCAGCATGAGAATGCCGGTGCATTTTTTAACATTCAATTTTGCATTCCGGCGCTCGTGCGCGGGAGTGGGATATCTTCGCTGAAGTGTCAGGAAAACAACTGACGAACGGGAGAACACATGAACTGTGCACAGCGGAAGCCGGCATGCAGATTTTTCCCATTGATCCGGAATCCGCACGATGAAACAATTTTTGACCATAACGTATATTGAAAAACAAGTCGAACATTGGTGAAGCAAGTCGGAGATTTTTCGTGAAGAAGTATTCCTTTATTGCACACCTGCCCGATGATCCCGGCACCCTGCAACGGACAGCGGGGGTCATCAAAAAGTACGAGGGGAACATCAACCGGATCCAGTTTGATCGCCGCATCGATCCCTGCACGGTATTCTTTGAAGTGACAGCATCACCGGAAGCGTATGACGAGATCACTCGGGAGCTGGTCCGCATGGGATATCTCCAGACCTCGTTTCCCACCCTGAACTTTTTAAAGTTCTATGTTTATCTCCCGAACCGGTCGGGCGCACTCTGTGAATTTCTCGATTATACCACATCAGCCGGAGCCAACATCGCGTTTATCGATTTTGACGATTCCGGCAGGCACCTGGGGCGGTTGACGGTCAGCCTGAACCTGGAGGAGACGGCAGCAATCGATCAATTGCTCGATCACTTAAAGTCCCGATACCGTCTTGAGATCCTGGAATATGACACGACCGGTAAACACCTGGATGACACAGTCTTTTACGTCCGGTTCGCGCAGGAGATCCGGGAGCTCATCGGTGAATCGGAGGATGAATTCCTCCTCTCGTTTTTAGCCGGGACAAACCATATCGCGCAGGAACTGATGGACCGGGGCAACAATCCCCGTCAGGTGTTTGATTCCGTCCTCGCGACCGGACGAACGATGAAGGCAACCACCGGAGACCATTTCTATGCCGACGTCCAGCGATTTGCCGTGTCAGCATCCGTCCATCTCTATTGCTTCCAACTCCCCTGTGGGGGGAGTATCTTTGTGCTCGATACCGGTACCGAATCCCTGATGATCGATACCGGCTACGGCATCTATCACCGGGACGTGATGACGATGCTCTCATCGTTCGGGTTGGGAGACACGCGGCGGTTCACCCAGCTCGTCATCACCCATGCCGATGCAGATCATTGTGGAGCCGGTGGATTCTTTGATGTGCCGACGCGGATGCATGAAGGTACACTCGCGATCATCAGGACGAACAACCGTGCCTACGGTTCGCGGAGTGAACATTCCGTGCTCGAAGCGTTCTACACAAAGATGGTCAATCTCTTCTCCCGGTTCACCCCCTCGGAAAAGATTGAATGTTTTGCGCGTAAGGAAGGTATCCAGCGGAGCATCTTTCCCTGCATGGGGATGATACGGATCGGCGATGTCGAACTTGAGGTGCTGGATGGTCTTGGGGGACATACCTTTGGGCAGATTTACCTGTACTCCCCGAAACACGGGCTCCTCTTTGCAGCTGACAGCGTGATCAATTTTACGAGCCTGACACCTGAACGGGCAACCTACAGTTCGCTCGCCGCGTTTCTCGTGACCTCGGTCAATGTGGACAGTGACCTTGCCAAGAAGGAGCGCCGGGCGCTGCTCGACCTTGCCACCGACACCGATCGGGCAATATCCGGCACCGGCAGGCGCTGTCTTATCTGCGGAGGGCACGGCGCGGTATCGGTGCTTGAAGACGGAAAACTAGTCGCATGTGGGGAAATACAGCGGTACGAACCCCGTCATGCCTGATTCAGTCCCGGAAAATGATGTGCCTTACCCGTTGCCAGGGAACTGGTGACATGGCGAGTGTCATTCCCCATCCGCCATTTTTATCAGGTCGGTAGTACCCGGAATTGTTTGAGAAATGGATTGAATGACTAACCGGTTCCGGACGGTCGCGTGTGACCCGATTGGCAATCCCAAAACCCGGTTTTCTGCCGCGCCATCCACGCAGGTAACAAGTTATCCCTTTTCTTCGTTCGTGCGAAATTCTCATCTACTTTGGGATAGCATCATTGTGCGAGAAGGATGGAGAGTCACAGGGTACAGGAAATGATGCGGCTGATGGCGTCCAAGATAAGGACAATCGCCGATTCCATGGCGGATGAAGATGTTGAGAAATTTATCAGGGAGATCCTTGCCGCCCGGCGCATCTATGTCATGGGCGCAGGACGGTCCGGGCTGGTTGCGAAGGCATTTGCGATGCGCCTGATGCACCTTGGTCTTCAGGCATATGTTGTCGGGGAGACGATCACACCTGCGCTGAATGTAGGGGATGTGATGGTGGTCTTCTCCGGTTCCGGCAGGACAAAGACCGTAGCAGATATCTCGGAGACAGGAAAAGAGATCGGTGCCCATATCTGCCTCATTACATCTAATGCCGATTCGCGGATCGGGAAAATTGCTGATTGTATTGTCATCATCGAGCATCACCGCGATGATGTGGCAGATGACGCCGCCGAGTTTGAGATCCGCCAGATGATGGGCGAGCACAAATCCTTTGCTCCCCTTGGAACTCTCTTTGAGACCGCGTCCATGATCTTTGGTGACGCGGTGATCTCCCGCTTAATGGAGATCACAAAGACGGATGAAACGACACTGAAGACCCGGCACGTCAATCTCGAGTAACCAGAGGAAGCAGTATGAAACACACGTTTTCGTCCCGGGTCTCGGGTATTGAGATCTCCGGGATCCGGAAGATCTTTGAAGCTGCCGGTCCGGGCTCCATCAATCTCGGGCTCGGTCAGCCGGACTTCGATACTCCGCAGCACATCAAGGATGCGGCAATACAGGCAATACAGGAAGGCAAGACCGGCTACACGGGAAATACCGGCATCCCGGAACTCCGCGATGCAATCTGTGGGAAGTTCAAAAAGGAGAACGGGCTCACATATACGCCGGATCAACTGATCGTCACTGCTGGTGCAAGCGAAGCGCTCCATGTCGTCATGCAGGCGCTGGTGAGTGAAGGAGATCGGGTGCTCTGCGCTGACCCGGGTTTTGTCTCGTATTCTGCGCTTGCAACGCTTGCCGGTGGGCGTCCGGTGGGGGTTCCGCTCGATGACCGTTTTCATATCGATGTGGAACAGGCGAAGGAACTGATGAACGGTGCCCGGCTCTTTGTCCTGAACTCCCCCTCGAATCCGACCGGCGCTGTCGAACCCGAGGAGTCTATACGGGCGATTGTGGAATATGCCGACGACAGCAACGTGACGGTGGTGAGCGATGAGGTGTATGAACATTTCATCTACGGTAAAAAGCACTGGAGCGCTGCACGCTTCGGCGAGAACGTGATCACCATCAATGCTGCGAGCAAGACGTATGCCATGACCGGTTGGCGTCTTGGGTACCTTGCGGCTCCGCGTGATGTGGTCAACGAGTGCCTGAAGGTACACCAGTACTGCCAGGCGTGCGCTACGTCCATCTCCCAGTACGCTGCACTTGCGGCATATACGGGCGACCAGTCGATGGTCACGGTCATGCGGGATGAGTACCGTGCCCGGCGGGACATGATCTGCGCCGGGCTTGCCCGACTCGGGTTCACGTTCCCAACCCCGGAGGGGGCGTTCTATGCGTTCGTCCCGATGAAACCGGCGCTGACACAAAAGATCATTCAGAAGGGTGTCATCCTCGTACCCGGCGCCGCGTTTGGGGTCAATGCACCGGAGTTTACCCGGTTCAGCTACGCGTCGTCTCGCGAGAACATCGGGACAGCTCTTGATAGGATAGAAAAGGCAATACGTGAGTGATATGGTAAAAGAACTTTTAGAGAAATTATCCAATGCCCACGGTGTGTCGGGCAGTGAAGGCAGCGTTCTTTCCGTGATCAAAAAAGAGCTGAAGGGTCACGTTGATGAGCTACGGGAAGACTCCATGGGGAACCTGATCGCGGTCAAGCGCGGCAACAAGTTCAAGGTGATGCTTGCGGCGCACATGGACGAGATCGGGCTCATGGTGAAGTATATCGATGACAAGGGTTTTATCCGGTTCGTCGCCCTTGGCGGTTGGTATGCGCCCACGCTCTACAACCAGCGGGTCGTGCTGCACGGCACAAAAGGCAAGTGCTTTGGGGTGATCGGCGGTAAACCTCCGCACATGATGGATGACGATGAGCGCAAGAAAGGGGTGAAGGTCGATGACATGTTCATCGATGTCGGTGCCTCGACCCGTGCCGAGGTTGTCGGACTCGGGATTGATGCCGGCACGCCCGTGACGATCGATCGGGAATTTACCGCACTCTCTCATGACCGCGTGACCGGGAAGGCATTTGACAACCGTGCCGGGGTCGTGATGCTGATCAAGACCTTAAAAGCGGTGGAGTCCCCGTTCACCATCTTCGGTGTTTTTACCGTGCAGGAAGAGGTGGGCTTAAAAGGTGCACGGACGAGTGCCTATGCGCTTGATCCGGACTGCGCAATTGCGACCGATGTGACGATCCCCGGCGATCATCCTGGGATCGAGATTAAGGATGCACCGGTGGAGATGGGCAAGGGTCCGGTGATCACGATTGTCGACAGCAGCGGACGCGGGCTGATCGCGAACCGCAAGGTGGTGAAATGGTTGCAGGATGCAGCGGAAGCGAATAACATCCCCGTGCAGGTGGAAGTTGGCAGTGGCGGGACTACGGATGCAACCGCAATCCACCTGACGAAAGGCGGCATCCCGAGTACCACGCTCTCTATTCCTTCGCGGTATATCCATTCACCGGTGGAAGTGCTCGATCTCCGGGATATCGATGCGGCGATCGAGATGCTTTGTGTTGCACTGAAAGTGAAACCGGCAATTTAATTTTTTTTCAAACCCGGTAATCGTCTGGACTCAACGAGTGACAGATTGGCTCCTGCCCGAATCGGGAGTCAATTTATCGCCCCATTATGAATGTTTTACTGAAAAGCAAATGAGATCGGGAGAATTCGGATATTCCGGAAAAGAGAAGGTTGTCGTATCAACGGAACAGCGCACGTCCTTGTCACGCTGAAGACTGGCGGGTAATAGTACTCGTGTTAACTCAACACGGATAAAAAGAAAAAATATTTTAGCATTCCATCAAATGTATGTCTTGTCACATGACCACCCCTACCAAACGTATCCAGGTATGCATGCCTCAACATCTCGTCCAGGGACTCGATCAACTCACTGCTGATGGAGTGGATTCCAGCAGATCTGAAGCAGTCATCAATAGTGTACGGCGTCTTGTGCTTGAGTATGAAGACGACGACCCATTCAAAAAAGTAATCCTGAACAGTTACCTGGGAAAACCAGTCCAGAGATCCATCGATGACCTCCGGGGCATTCTTGACCCACAGGACATTATGAACGGGATACGAGATGCATTTGGCACTGACAGTATCGATCAGATCATTACAGAGGTGAGACGGTGATTGCCATCGATACCGATGTGCCTGCCATCCATTACATCTTTACTCATGAACCGGAGGTATAACGCTACAGAACGGTTTATGAATCACGCCAGTGAGGATGTCCGGGGAACTACGCTCTATAATCTCATGGAACTTGCCGGCATTGTTTCATCTGCGGGCAAGAGCGCCGCAGCAAAAAAGATCATTGAAACGTACATGACCGCGAAGGACATGTGTATTCTTTATCCTTCCCTCAACCTAACAACCCCGGAACTCTTCTGGGTTGAATACTGCACCCGGGTTATGGCTGTGATGGAACGGGGATTACGATATGGAGACGCGAAGATTCTCTGGGTGACTGAATCCCATGATTGTGATGCCTTTGTTACCTGGAATACTGCACATTACCTGACCAGGACTCCCGTAAAAATAATGACACCGGTTGAGTATTGTTCGTGAAGGGACCTACCCTTTGCACTTCAACGGATAGTGTGCCGGGACCGTCCTGGACAGTTCAGGCGCATGATCCATTAAGAATGCTATCACGGCAAGGGTCGTGAGATTTATGGGGCAGCAGGAGTTCAGGTAGATGCATACTGCATTCTTTGCTTGTATTCGCCTGCTACCGGGTCGCTTTCTATGGATGCTGTTTGAAGTTCTTGCACATTTGAGGTGTGTACTATCTCATTCAAACATACTTGTGGCAGGGTAATTGTGGGATCCAACTCAACAATATGTATCACGGTACGAAATCTGTGATTAAACCAAAAGTTCGTGCCTATAGCATGAAGTCGGCTTGCCGATTTTTTATTTTGCTGCGAACAGGCATTTTTCATCGGCTTTTCATCTGAAAGATCCTGAATTCTGGAGTGAAGTATTGTCACGGGACATCGTCATTATCCTCAATGTCCATTGCGTAAACCATGGGGCAGATGAATATCTTTCCATCTCCGTGCCGTCCGCTTTTATTGATATTGATAATTGTATCGACTATTGAAGATACATCATTGTCTTCTGCAATAATAATCAACATCCGTTTTGGAATAAAACAAGATACCAACTCTTTTTCAACCTGGACCTGCGGTACGGATTGATCTGTATACGACTCCAGCCGGTGATACTGCAGCAGGCGAACACCAGAATCACGACGGAAAATCTCAATGCCATCAGGAACCCGGACGAAACCCGTCGGTTGTCCTTTTCCCCGGACATGAAAATCCATGATGTATTTCACACCAATATATTTGAGCAGAGTCTTTGTCTGATATGCTCGTTCATCCCGGATGATGGCAATAATTTTTTTCATATCCATAGGTTAAGCTAGCGTTTTAGTGGTCCGGATTGTGTATGAATCCTCAACATATGTGACAAATATCCTGCTTTTCTCGTGAGTGGCCGCAACAAAGTGGTTCTTCATACTGGCTTTTACCATTGTTCTGATAATTGTCACTGCACGGGCGACCTCATTATCTGCAAGCACGATCATGAGCATTTCTTTGGGCATTTCGGTGTACCCGATGGATCCGTTGGGGATTCCTCGTACTTTTTCATACCCGGTAACATCCATACGGGTCATTGCATGAATGCCCGTTTTTTCAAGCGCATCGATCACCATTTGAGTAGACTCATAGTGAATAATCGCCCAGATCATCTTCATAATCATTACCTTCCATCTCATTATTTGAGGGATTTATCTCGATCCGTACATCTCTCTTAAAAAAATACGGTGTGTTACAGGACCCTGAACTTCGCATACGGTAGAGGTGTGTTTTACAATGTTGTTTGATGCGGGAGCGAGAAGATGTATGAATCTTGTAATCTACCCGACAGAATAAATTT
>JAQTSH010000064.1 GCA_028711405.1 Methanoregula sp. | reverse complement strand
GATGTTCAGCCAGAGCACACCGGAGTCGACCGTATGCAGGGAGTGAAACTGCCGGTGGTGGACGATCCAGAAGATCGCAAGCAAGAGAAATGCAACAAGAAAACTCACAAACTCCGGGTACATCCTTGCAAGATATGCCGGGAGCTCTGCCGCCGCCTCTGACCTGGGGATTGCCGGGATGGCAAGGCTCACGACAAGGAGGGTCATCGCAAAGGCAAAGACGCTGTCGACGAGCGCCTCGAGCCGGTTCTTTGAGATAAAACTCCTGTCTTCGTGCCCCGTGCTCATACTACCGGTTGTGCCGGGGATTCATGTAAAGGTTTCAGGAGCTAACGAGCCGGAGAGGGTATAGCCCTGGCGTGCAGGGATTCGCCGGTTGTGCGAATACTGCCGATGGTCTCTCGGTCTGCGAACCCGGACGTGCAGGGATTTGTCCGGGCACCCGGCTCGCATGGGGGACGATCGGGCGCGGGACACGGGGATGATCCGTACCGGGCGGTTTTTGGGCTTCACGAAGCCTGCGTGTGCTGGCATTCGGGCACAGAGAGGGGAAACGGGGGCGTACACGATCCGCCTGGTGGTGCGCATCCCGGTGAGTGCATGGTCAGAGCAGGTACTCATCATCTGCCTGCCACGGAGGGGAGACGATGCAGAGGATGACCAGGGGTTTTATGCCCGTGTTCACGATGTACTGGGATTTTTCCGGCGGGATGAGGACAATCTGCCCCGGCAGGACCGGTCCTGCCTCGTCACCGATATGCATCTCCCCGGTTCCTTCGAGGATGTAGTAGAGTTCTGTGGAACGCCGCAGGGCATGGGGAAGGGTCGATTCCCCGACAGGAACAATCGCATGGGCGATGCTGCACCCCAACGCGTCCGCCTCTTCGACCTTGGCGGGATGCAGGAGTTCACAGAGGACCGAGCGGTCGATGACGCGTTTGTAGGGGCACCGGATGATGTCACGGATGATCATATCGTTCACTCACTACCCATGAGGTGAGTAATACCGGGCAAAGAGGATATCTCCGTGTCGTTCCGGGGTCAGTTGTGCCCGGGGCAGGATATGCCAGCATTTCCCTGCTGTCCCGGCACCGGCTGTCACAGATCATCTTTATCCATCCCTGCACGTATCTTTAGAATGATAAAAAATGAAGATTCTTGGTATCAACGGGAGCCCGAAAGGCGAGAAGAGCCAGACCCGCAGGCTGGTCTTAGGGGTGCTCGAAGGCGCCCGCAAGGCAGGTGCAGATGTGACATTCGTGGACTGCTGCGACCTCGAGATCAAGTACTGCCGGGCGTGCGGCACCTGCTATGTGAAGGGCGAGTGCATCCATGACGACGATATGCCAGCACTCTTCGAGAAGATGCAGGACGCAGACGGGATCGTGCTTGGATCCCCGGTCTATATCAACTCGGTCACGGCGCAGCTCAAGACCGTCCTCGACCGGTTGTCGGACGCGATTCACTGCCAGGCATTCACCGGCAAGTACGGCTGTGCGGTCTCGACCGCCGGGGGTTCGATGGCGGATGAGGTAGCGGATTACATGAACCAGTCTCTGCTCGGTATCGGTGCGACAACCGTTGGCAAGGTCGGGGTCGTCCTCGGCGCGGATCCGAACGCGATCGTGCCCGCCGAGAAGCAGGCAAAGGAGCTCGGCAGAAAACTCGCAGATGCCATAAAGACCGGATGGAAAGATCCGGTACAGGCAAAAATACAGGCGGAACGGAGAGGCTACTTCGGGCACCTTGTCAACATGAACAAGGACACCTGGAAGCACGAGTACGACCGCTATAAGACCATGGGCTGGCTGTAAGGCTGTCCCTTCTTTTCCGGGATCTGGTATCCGGCAACGAGCAGTGCCTCGCGGATGTTTGAGAGATGCTCCCACCCACGGGTCTCCAGCTCGAGACTCACCTTGATCATCTGCACAGGCACACCTGACGCGCCTTCCTCATGATCGATATGGAGGATGTTCCCGCCCTGCCTGCTCGTCACCGCGAGGAGCCGGGCAAGGGCACCCGGCTGGTCATCGAGGATGACGGAGAACCGCCAGATCCGTCCCTGCCGGACCATCGACTGCCGGATGATCCTGAACAGGAGCGCACTGTCCACGTTTCCCCCGCTGATCACAAGGACAATGGTGCTCCCGGGAGCGAACGTACATGAACCATTCATGAGCGCAGCAAGGGGAACCGCACCCGCCCCTTCGGCAATCACGTGCTTGCGCTCGAGCAGGAGGAGGATCGCGTCACCAATCTCTTCCTCAGTTGCGGTGACGATCTGTACGACCTCGTCCCGGATGATTGGGAATGCCAGCAAGCCGGTCTGTGCCACCCGGATGCCATCGGCAATCGTCTTTTCAGCAGTGACCGGCACCACCCCACCAGCGTGCAGCGCCGTCACTGCGGACGGGCATGCAGCTGCCTGTGCCCCGATGATCGTGATGCCCGGCTGTATCGCCCGTGCAGCGGTCGCGATCCCGGCGATCAGTCCACCCCCGCCCACCGGCACAACGATGATGTCCGTCTCTGGCAGCTCATGCAGGATCTCAAGCGCGACCGTGCCCTGTCCGGCGATCACCTCGGCATCATCGTACGGGTGGATGAAGAGCCTGCCGTCCCGGGACCGTGCATGGGCATCGGCGACCGCTTCCTCCAGCGTCTGACCGGATAGTATGACCTCCGCCCCGTACGCCCGGGTGGCTTCCTGCTTTGCGATGGATGCCCAGACCGGCATGACAATCGTTGCCTTCACGCCGGCTCCCTGCGCTGCAACAGCAACGCCTTGGGCATGGTTCCCGGCAGACGCTGCGATCACCCCGTGCGCCCGGCAGGCGTCAAGGTGCAGGAGGACTTTGTTTGACGCTCCCCGGACCTTGAACGACCCGGCTCGCTGGAGCGTTTCGAGCTTGAGGTAGATCCGGGCACCGGTCCGGCGCGAGAGCACGGGCGAATAGATGAGCGGCGTGCGGATGATATGAGCCTCTATCCGTCGCCCGGCTGCCTGGATATCGGAGAGTGAGACCACACAGGAGAAAAGTACGTGCCGGAATATGAGCCTATCGTTTACTGTTGTCGATTTTGCCCGGTACGGTTCAGAGTTCCCCGATGTCCTCGTTCCAGAGCCGGGGGTGGACGGTGATAAACTCCCGCATCAGCGTGACGCACTCTGGCAGGTCGAGGTCGACCACCCGGACACCGTGCTCTTCGAGAAATGCCCGTGCACCGGGGAAGTTACGGGACTCCCCGGCGATCACGTGGGGAATCCCGAACTGCACAACCGCGCCGGCGCAGAGGTAGCAGGGCATCAGCGTGGAGTAGAGCACGGTGTCCCGGTACGTCCCGATCCTTCCGGCGTTTCTCAGGCAATCGATCTCAGCGTGGAGCACTGGATCCCCGGCTTGCACCCGCTGGTTGTGCCCCCTGCCGACGATCTCAGTTCCCCGCACGAGCACCGAGCCAATCGGAATACCGCCCTCAGACAACCCTGCGCGGGCTTCTGCCATTGCCGCCTCCATGAACTTGTCCATGCAGGAGCGTGCTTCCTCTTCTGATATGAAGATGCTGCCCGCCAGTGACCGTGAACCTCGGCGTGGCATGGAGAAAGGGTGAGAAGAGAGGGGTTTATGGGGAGTTTCTGTTTTTTATGATCTCGAGCGCTTCGAACGCCTCTCTCCGGACGGCAACGTTCTCATCGGTGAGCATATTGGTTAAGTGATCGACTGCTTTCTGGTCGCCAATCTCACCGAGGAGGAGCGCCGCACGTTTCCGCACGTCGCTCTGGTCATCCTTCAACACCATGATGAGCGGGGTGGTCGCAGGCTGACCGAGCATCCAGAGCGCCTCCATCGCGCCGGTCCGTACCCGAAGGTCGCCTTCGCGGAAGACCTGCATGAGCGGGGCGATTGCCGGGACGCCGAGAGCGGCGAGTGCTTTTGTGACCTCGATCCTGACGATCCGCTCCGGGTCGTCGAGTGCCTGCACGAGCGGGGGGATGGCGCGGGTGTTGCCGATCTGTCCCAGCACCTCGGCGGCACCTTTCCTGATCCCAAGGTTCTGGTCAGTGAGTGCTTTTATCAGGGGTTCGACGGATGGCTCCCCGATAGTGACAAGCGCGAGAGCCGCCCGGCGGGAGACATCTTCATTGACATCCACAAGGGCGTGGATGAGCGGCTCAATTGAGGGTTCGCCCAGCGAGCAGAGCGTCGCCATCGCCGCCATCCGCACATGCTCCTTCGGGTCGTTCAACGTCTCGATCAGTCCATTGACCGCCCGTGGATCACTGATCCTGCCGAGCGCCACTGCCGATTCGTGCCTGACCCACGGGTCTGCATCCTTCAATGCGTCCATGAGAACCGGCACCGCCCGTGCCTCCCCCATGCACCCGAGTGCCTGTGCAGCACCCCGCCGGATCCCCGCGTGGGGGTTCTTTGTCGCGAGAACGAGCGGGTTCACGGAGGGTTCCCCGATCAGCTGGAGTGCCCGGATCGTCTCCTGCCGGACATCATCGCCCGGCTCCGCGAGTGCGCCTACCAGGGGCTCGACCGCGGCGACGCCAATCTTGCCCAGCGTGTCGGCAGATCCCCGACGGATAATCCAGAACTCGTCTTTTAATCCCTGGATGAGCGGTTCGATGAACGGCTCACCGAGATCCCCGACGGAACGTACAGCGTTCCAGCGGGCATCGAGATCTCCACTGGTCAGTGCCTTGAGGAAGGTGTCGTAGCGCTCCTTCTGTGCCCGGAGACGCGCCTCCTGATCCTCCAGATCCCCTGACTTGAAGAGTTTTAAAAAATTTTTAATGATGCCCATACGTATCCTCAGACAGTGAGTGTTTGTATAAAATCCTTCAAATAGGTATCGATGCCGCTCACGGTACTCGTGCAGGCAGCAGGAACACCGGCAATGCCGGTTGTCATTTCCGGATCCGTGCAAAACGTGGGGAAGTGCCGTATTGCTCGTGCGGGAGAGTCCCCTGTGCAATGAGGGTACAGGGGCAAGAGGATGCAGGGAGATGGGACCAATAAAACACCATGACCCGTGCATCAGGCAAGCTGTTATGAAAATCGGCTTGCCATTTTGCATGTTAAAAAAAAGTGTGTGAGCCTATGCAAACCCCACCGTGAACTGCGTGGTCGCAGATGTTGTCTTGGGGATATCATACACGTACATCGTATAGGTGCCGGTCGGGAGGGTGCTGTCAAGCGAGTACTTGAAGTTCCAGGTCTTGTCCGCGAGCACCGAATGAGACCCCAGGTCTACCCCGCCGGTGAACTGCCCGGGTCCATACAACGTGAGTAGTACGTTTTTGGCACCCGTTGTACACTGACCCGAGAAGGTGATGGCATTGCCAGCGGTTGCTGAATACGTGCTCGGCACAATCGAGACCAGTCCCCCTCCGACAACCGTGAACACCACCCGGTCGGAGGTGGTCTTCCTGGGATCCTCGACGATCATCGTGTATTCCCCTGCGAGGATGGAGGTGCCCTTGTTCCAGGTGTATGACCACGAACCGAGCGAGTTCACCTTCGGTTGGTCCTGGAGCACGCCATACGTATAGTATCCCGGTCCGAAGAGGGTCAGGCTCACCGTATCGCACCCGACCGCTGTCCCGTAAAAGAGGTTCGAGTCCCCAATGATCATCGTCTCTTTGCTCTCGTGGATGGTCACCGCAGTCTGGGGTGCGATTGTCGTTGTCCCGGTGATCACCGAAGACCCTCCCGGCTGTACCGTGCTTGTCACCGAAGGATTAGGGGTGAGGGCAGCATACACCTGGTTTGAACCCGTCGAGACAGTGATGGTCGATGACCAGCTCGTGTAACCGGCTGAGCGGAGTTCGAGAGAATGGGTGCCCGGCACCGTGTCGCCCACGGTGCAGGGGGTCGTGCCCCGGTACTGGTTGTCAACATAGACCTCCGCGCCGGAGGGGGAGGATGTGACCTGGAGGGTCGCTGTGGGGGAGACCGGACTTGAAAGACACCCGGCAATAAGGACTGAAAAGACCAGAAAAAAGATCACGGGAAGTGCACCAATCGTATATCGTATGTTTCCGCTCATATCGCTCACGATAACCGTTACTGCGTAGCATTAAATAGGTTTGCTCTTTTGAATCACGTCGGATCCGGTGGCGGAATATCCCGGTATCCGGATTCCGGGATTTGCAGTGGTCATCCCCCTCCATGATGGGATCGCGGGGGTCTTTTCGGCAGCGGGAGACCCCCTCCCCAGCCCGTCACCGGCAGGCGATGATATCGAGGATCTCGCGTGCGAGCTTCACGCTCTTCTCTTCATTGGTCATCAGCGTGTCGAGCCGGATGGCACCATCCACCTCCACCGGGTCCCGGATATCCTGGATACGGAGATCCACAAGGTTCCCGTAGCAGGAGAACGTCCCCTTTGAGTTCGGTTCCCGCCCCTGTGCCTTCATCAGCGCAGCCGCCGGACCACTCACCGGGGCGTCGCCGATAAACGGGCTGATGGCGATGACACACTTATCCTCCATCGCATCGGTTAATCCCTCACATATCAGGATCGGCATGATGCTCGTAATCGGGTTGGATGGACCGATGACCACGGCATCGCTCTTTTCAACTGCCTCAATCACTTCTTGTGTGGCGATGGGGGGGGTGCCGTACAAGTACACCACCTGCTGGATCGGGCACTGTCCCTTGCTCTTCACCCAGTATTCCTGGTAGTGGACGAGCAGTGCATCCTTACGCACCTTCGTTGTAACGGTAGTATCCGTCATCGGCAGGACATTTGCTGTCACCTTGAACTGTAGAGAGAGGGATTTTGTGATCTCTGTGAGCCGTACATGGTGACGGAGCCCGTTGCCCCGCGCTATATGGACTGCCCGGTCCTGGTCACCGATCGCGATATACTCCTCATCGGAGAGACGGGAGAGCGCTTCGTGGGTGGAGAACGTATCGCCCCGGATCCCCCACCAGGTATCGGTGTTGAGGATGCCGGCGAAGAGGTACATGACCGTGTCGAGGTCGGGAGAGATATGGTTACCGGAGATCCAGATGTCATCCGCTGTATTGACAACAACGGAGATCTCTTTAGGATCCATCACTTTCTGCATGCCACGCAGGAGTTTCGGGGTGCCTGTCCCACCCGAGAGAAACGTGATCATTACTCAATACTTTTATGTGATGTATATGAAGATTGTTTAGTGAACCCGTGAAGATCATCAAGGATCCGGTGCATGGCTATGTGGAGGTGGAGGACTTCGCGAGAGCACTCCTTGATTCCCCCGCGCTGCAACGCCTCCGGTATGTCCGCCAGCTGGGATTTTCCCACCTCGTCTATCCCGGCGCGAACCATTCCCGTTTTGAGCATTCACTGGGGACGATGCATCTCGCGGGTGTGGCAGCGACCCGGTTCGGGTTGTCAGTTGAAGATCGCCAGCTTGTGGTGGCAGCGGCGCTGCTCCACGATGTGGGGCATGGTCCGTTCTCCCACGCAAGCGAGCCGGTGATGCAGGCACTTCTCTCCCGCTCCCATGACGAGATCTCGGCGATTGTCACCGCCCGGTTCGGGGCAATCCTGGATGCGGCAGGGATCGATCCCGCCGCACTCTGTGCTGTCGTGAAAGGAAACCATCCCCTTTCGGGAATCCTGCACGGGGATCTCGATGTGGACCGGATGGACTACCTCCTCCGGGATGCGTATTACACCGGTGCACCGTATGGCACCGTCGATGCCCACCGGCTCATCCGGAACCTGCTCTACCTGCCGGAAGGGATTGTGCTTGACGAGAACGGGATCAACGCTGCCGAGTCCCTGCTGATCGCCCGGACACTGATGCGCCCCGCCGTCTATTTTCACCACGTCAGCCGGATCGCGGAGTGCATGTTCCATCTCGCCATGCTGGAGCATACCCAGGGTATGTCAAAACCGGAGGTCGAAGCCCTCCTGTCGATGGATGATGCGAGGTGTATGCTTGCGCTGCAAAGCTCCGAGAGCCCCGTAGCCCGTGAGTTGATGAACCGGATCTACGAACGAAGGCTGTACAAGCGGGCAATCTATACCGGGCAGGAGCAGGTGAACGCGACCGAGCTCCAGTCTGCCGGTTCCCTCGGGACCGGGCGGGTGATCGCCGGGGAGATTGCCAGCCGTGCCGGGTGTG
>JAQTSH010000063.1 GCA_028711405.1 Methanoregula sp. | reverse complement strand
TTCACCCAGATTGTCGCGGTTGCCATGATCTGGTTGCCCTTGAATTCGACAAGGATGTCATCACGGTTGAGTACTTTGATTGTTCCTTTTGTATACTCACTGAACCCTTTCCCTGGTCCAAAACCGTCTTCGAGATAAATTTCCCCGGTGGTCTTGTTACGGATTGTAACGATAAACCAGGAATAGGGGCTCCATGTATTATATGAGACGACATAATCGCCCCCGCTTTTTGAACCGGTTCTTGGGGAAGCGATCACACGCTCGGTAATATTTGTCGGGATTACCGAATACTCGATGAACATCGGGGGATTCTGCAGGTTGAACGTGAACGCGGAACCATTGTACGTGTATTTCTGCTTTTTTGTGTAGATAAGACACGTAAGATCTTCGGGAACCGGGCTGGGAATTGGAAAGACCGAGTAACCTTCGGTCGGGACCGCTTCTACAACCGTACTGCGAACGGTCTCGTAGGGTGTCACTTCCGTCACGAACTTTGGAGTAGGCGTCGGGGGATTGGTCACAGCCTGACCGGGCACATAGATGCTGCTCACCGTGGATTTTGTCGTATTCCCGGCATTTGGAGTACTGAGGCACCCGGCAGTGGCGAGCACGAGAACCACCAAAAAAGCCACACCGGTTGCTATAATCACTCTGCGCATTGTTGATGAAATTGATCGTCCTTGTTAATTAAATCTGTTTTAAAATCAGACGTACAGCTCGTGTGAGATTCCTGACAGTCCCACAAACACACAACTATAAATATTGTACTGGATAAGATTATTTTGCAAAAAAACTGGAATTAACACAAGTTATTTTAACTTTATAGGTATTTTTTGGTGATCCTGTGCATATCATGGAAGGGTTTCTCCCCCCGTTCTGGTGCGTCTTCTGGTTTGCGGTGTCGCTGCCATTCGTCGCGTATGGCTGTTACCGGCTGGACCGGCTCGTCCGCGAGGAACGCGAAACCCTCCCGCTCCTTGCCGTCGCCGGGGCATTTGTTTTTGTCCTCTCGTCCCTCAAACTCCCCTCTGTCGTCACCGGCAGTAGTTCTCATCCCACCGGCACCGGGCTCTCCGCCATCCTCTTCGGACCGTTTCTCACCTCCGTCATCGGGCTTATCGTCCTCCTCTTCCAGGCACTCCTCCTCGCGCATGGCGGGTTGTCCACTCTTGGGGCAAACGTCTTCTCGATGGGAATCGCCGGACCCTTCGTCGCGTACGGCATCTACCGGTGCGGGAAAACGATCCGGCTGAATACATTCGTCACCATCTTTGTCGCCGCCGCAATGGCAGACCTTGTCACGTATCTCGTCACCTCACTCCAGCTCGCGCTCGCCTTCCCCGCCCAGAGCGGGGGGATTGTCGGCGCCTTTGTCGGGTTCGCGCTGATATTTGCGGTCACGCAGGTGCCACTTGCCATTGTGGAGGGCGTCATCATCGCGCTCACGTTCAAGTACATCATCCAGTCCCGTCCAGACATCCTCGTCCGGCTCGATGTGCTGTCGCAGGAGCAGGTAACAAAGATCCGCGAGGCGTTCAAATGAGACGATATACGCTTGAGATCATCACCGTGATCGTGATCCTTGTCTTTGCCGGACTGTTCATCAACGAGAACTCGCAGATCGCAACCGGCACGCAGACCGGGAACACCCCCTGGGGCGGAACCGATGACCGGGCGGCACAGGTAATCCAGGCGACCGGCTACGAACCGTGGATGAACCCCGTCTGGCAACCCCCCGGCAGTGAGATCACAACTCTCCTTTTCTGCCTGCAGGCAGCCATCGGATCCCTGGTCATCGGCTATTTTTTCGGATACTACCGGGGCAGACAATCGCGGGACTGACCGCAGGAACCAGGTGAACTAGCGTGGAGCAAATCCTTGATGTCTATGCCCAGACCAATGCGCTGCGGGACGTTGACACCCGGCTCAAACTCCTCCTCGGGGTGTGTGCGATCATCATCGGTGTCGCATCCCAGAGCCCGGCAGCTCCGTTCTTCATCGCGGTAAGCATGGCGTTTATTACCGTCGCGCTCGCGAAGATCCCGGTCCGGTTGTATGCTTCGCTCATCACCATCCCGGTCTCATTCGCCATCTTCAGCGCCATTATCATACTCCTCATGAGTGGTGGGGGAGAACCGATCTTCACGTTTTTTATCGCCGGCTATCCGATCGGTGCCACCACCGCCTCGGCAAACCTTGCTCTCCTTGTCGTGATGCGGACATTCGGGGGCATGTGCTCCCTTTACTTCATCGCCCTGACAACACCCATCACCGAGATCTTTTCGGTCATGCACACCCTCCGGTTCCCACGGGGACTGATCGATCTCTCCATGCTCATTTATCACTTCATCTTCGTTCTCATCGGAGAAACTATCTCGATTCACACCGCACAGGTACTCAGGCATGGCTACGACACATTCCGGAACTCGGTGCAGTCCTTCGCGATGCTCGGCGCAATGGTCTTCATCCGCGCGTGGCAACAGGGTGAAGATCTCGTGATTGCGATGGACGCCCGCTGTTATGATGGCAAACTCGAGCTCGCAGATGAGAGCCGGAAGCCCGGACGAGTCGTGATTGGCGCGACCATCGTTTATCTTGGTGCCTGCGCATATCTTGCATGGCTCACTGCAACCATGAACATATTTTAGGAGAAGACCATGTGCCCGGTATTGGAATTTAATAACGTCCATTTTGCCTACCCGAACAGCCCGGTCTCCTTGTGTGGCGTGAACTTTTCAATCAAAAAGGGCACGAAGGTCGCGCTGGTCGGTCCGAACGGCGCCGGGAAGACCACGCTTCTGCTCCTGTGCAACGGAATTCTGCGCCCGAACGAAGGGTCGGTTCTCTTCAACAGGAAACCGATCACCTACGACCGGACAAGCCTGCGCGACGTGCGAAAGAAGATCGGGCTTGTCTTCCAGAACTCTGATTCCCAGCTCTTTGCTCCCACGGTCTACCAGGATGTGGCATTCGGTCCGGTGAACCTCGGCATGGATAAAGAAGATGTCCGGGCGCTCGTCACCCGTGGGCTCAATGCGGTCGGGCTTGCCGGGTACGAGAAACGTCCCCCGCACCAGCTCAGTGGCGGCGAGAAAAAGCGGGCGGCGATTGCCGGTATCCTTGTCATGGAGCCAGAAGTGCTCATCTTTGACGAACCCACGAGTTCACTCGATCCGACCGGTGCCGCAGACTTAATGGAACTCTTAGACGAATTAAACACGCAGAAAAAGACGATCATCATCTCCACGCACGATGTCGAACTGGCGTACAACTGGGCAGACGAGATCATCCTCATGAACCACGGCATGATCGTGCACCAGGGAACTCCGGAAGCCGTCTTCACCGATCCACGCCTGATCTCGACCACGAGCCTCCGCACCCCGGCGATCCTCGAGATTTATGCGGAACTTGTCGCACGAAAGATGCTCGATGCCCATGACGCCCCGAAATCCGTTCTCCACCTGGTCAATACGCTCGAACAGCGGTTCAATTGTGGTAACCATACGAGTGGTTACGGATCCATCACCGTCTGTAATGTGGATGCTGTGCCGAAAGAACGAATCCACGCATGGCTTGCGCAGTTCCCTGCCCACCGGCGCGGGGCGATGGGGAGCCGGGCAAAGAGCCTTGCAGAGCGGGAAGAGATCGCGCTCGATTTCACCTACGGAGTGATCGACAAATGTATCCTGCGGGCACTCATCGGCGAATCATCGGTCATCCTGACAAGTGAAGGAATGGTCAGGCGCGTGGAGCGGCGGGTGCTCGCGTTTGACGATGAGAGCGGGATCCGTATACCTGTGCAGATGATGGAGGCAAATCCATGACTTGTGCGCGGATTGTCATCGCAGGGACGCACAGCGGGTGCGGGAAGACGACGGTCGCAAGCGGGATCATGGGGGCACTCACCGCGCGGCACATGACCGTCCAACCCTTCAAGGTCGGACCCGATTTCATCGATCCGTCCCACCACACCCACATCTGCTGCCGGCACTCCCGGAACCTCGATCCCTTCATGATGGGGGAAAACGGCGTGCTGGAGACCTTCACCCGCGCATGCGAAGGCGCGGATATCGCGGTCATCGAAGGCGTGATGGGCATGTTCGATGGCGTGGACAGTACCGATCACTCCAGCACCGCCCATGTCGCCCGGCTCCTCCACGCACCGGTGGTGCTTGTGGTGGATGCACAGGGCATGTCGCGCAGCATCCACGCGCTCATCAAAGGATTTTCGGAATTTGATCCGACAATTACAATCGCCGGGGTCATTGTCAACAAGCGGGGGAGTGTGCGACACCAGCAGATGATCGAGTCCGGGCTTGCCGTCCCGTCGTTCGGGTGGATTCCCCAGCGGGAAGAGATCCAGGTGAAGAGCCGGCACCTCGGTCTCCTGATGGCGCACGAGGCTGGCGCGATGAGTGGCGCTGCAAAAGTCGTTGAAGAGTCGTGTGACCTGGATGCCCTCGTCCGGGTGGCAGGGTCAGCCCCGGACATATCACACCCTCCCTCACCGGAACCCCGCCTGCCGGTCCGGGCAACGATCGGGGTCGCACGGGATCCGGCATTCTGTTTCTACTACGATGACAATCTCGACCGGCTCCGCGATTGCGGTGCGGAGTTGCACTTTTTCAGCCCGATCACCGACAGGCTACCGGAGGTGGATGCCGTATACCTCGGTGGGGGATATCCTGAACTTTATCTTGCGGAACTGGAATCTTCAGCCTGCACACGGGATCTTAAAGCGGCGGTCGACCAGGGCTTGCCAGTGTATGCGGAGTGCGGAGGTCTCATCTATCTTTCACGGGAGATCAGCACGGACAGAACATACCGGATGTGTGGTGTCCTTCCCGCGCGGGCAGAGATGACCAGAAAGATCCAGGCACTTGGCTATGTGAGGGGCGGGAGTGCCGGTACCGGATCGTTTCTTTCACCTGCCGGAGAGATCACCGGGCACGAATTCCATTACTCGCGCACTGACCCGGACCGGGACGCCCGGTTCGCGTTCCGGTTGTCGCGCGGCAATGGGATCTGCAACGGCAACGATGGTCTTCTTTCAGCAGACGCGATCGGCACGTACACGCACATCTATTTCTCAAAAAAGTTTGCCGACCTGTTCATCAGCGCAGCGGAAAAGTACCGGAAGTAAGATCGTTACCCTTTTTTCGTGTCGAACATGAAACGTCATCCATCACATTCATGCATCATGAGATATAATCATCAGTTACGATGATTATGCGAAGTGATGAGGTTAAGAGTGGGTACCAGCGTGCACCCAACCGGGCATTGCTGAGATCGTTGGGTGTCACTGACGGTGAGATGACGCTTCCGTTCATCGGGATTGCGAATGCCTGGAATACCGTTGTGCCCGGGCACACGCATCTCCGGCAACTGGCGGAGAAGGTGCGGGAAGGGATCGCGGCAGCCGGAGGTGTGCCGTTCGAGTTCGGAGTCATTGGGATCTGCGATGGAATCGCGATGGGGCATGAAGGGATGCGGTACTCCCTTCCGTCGCGGGAGAATATCGCTGACTCGATCGAACTGATGGCAGAAGCGCACCGGTTTGACGGGCTTGTCTGCATCGGGACATGCGACAAGATCGTGCCGGGCATGCTGATGGCGGCTGCACGGTGCAACATCCCGACCGTGGTCGTGACGGGGGGCGCGATGCTCTCCGGGTACCAGGCAGGAAAGGATCTCTCGCTCATCGATATCTTTGAAGGTGTGGGAAAGGTTGCCGCTGGCGCGATGAGCGAGACGGCTCTTGGCGAACTGGAGTGTTCAGCGATGCCCGGCTGCGGGAGCTGCCAGGGGCTCTATACCGCGAACACAATGGCATGTATGACCGAGGCGATGGGGATGTCGCTCGCCGGCTGCGCTGCGATCCCTGCCGTGGACGCAGCGAAACTGCGTATCGCGCGGGAGAGCGGCGAGGCGATCCTCCGCCTGGTAAAAACGGGCATCCGACCCCGTGACATCATCACGAAAGAGAGCCTGAGAAACGCGATTCGCGTGGATATGGCGCTCGGGGGATCGACCAACACGGTGCTTCACCTGATGGCAATTGCAACGGAGGCAGATGTCCCGCTCTCATTGGAAGACTTCAACCAGCTCGCGGATGTCATCCCGCACATCTGCCATATGCAACCCGCCGGGCTGCACTCGATGCAGACGCTGTACCGTGCCGGCGGGATCCCGGCAGTCTTTGCACAACTTGCTACGCTCCTGGACGAGTGTCCGACCGTATCCGGTAAGAGCACAATCGAGATCTCCCGTACCGCGGTGGTAAAAAATCCCTCGGTCATAAAAAGTATCGAGCACCCGGACAGTCCCGCCGGCGGGCTGAAGATCCTGCACGGTTCCCTTGCCCCGGATGGCGCGGTGGTGAAATGTGCCGCGGTGCCCCTTGAGATGTGGAAGCACGCGGGACCCGCGCGGGTATTTGACGGGGAACAACCGGCGATGAAGGCGATTCTCGCCCGCGAGATCCGCGAGGGGGATGTGGTCGTGATCCGAAACGAGGGTCCGCGCGGCGCCCCGGGTATGCCGGAGATGCTCTCGCCCACCTCTGCCCTGATGGGGTTCGGGTACAAAAAAGTGGTGCTGATCACGGACGGGCGGTTCTCGGGCGGTACCCGGGGACCCTGTATCGGGCATGTCGCACCGGAAGCGGTGGTGGGAGGTCCGATTGCGTTTGTGCAGGAGAACGACCGGATCGAGATAGACCTGTATGCGAAATCGATCGACCTCGTGGTCGATCCAAAAACCCTGGAATCCCGGAAGATGGGATGGAAACCCGTAACAAAAAAACTCACGGGTGTGCTCGCCCGGTATGCAAAGACCGTGGAGCAGGCAAACCTCGGCGCAGTGCAGCGATAGAGCGGGATAATTTTCCCGCACGACAATTTTTAGCGGATTTTCGCAGTCACCAGTTCCGTGACCGGAAAAAAACGAAAAAATGATTTTGAGCGTCACATACGGGTGGCAAGTGCACCCTTGATCATATCCGCCACACCGGGCGGGAGGTTCAGGCTTCCGATGATCTGCGGCAGGAGACTGGCGATCACCCTCTGACCTTCAGGGGTCGATGCGAAATTTTTTAAGAGTGCGATCCCATCCGGGGAAGCCAGAAATTTCTTTACCGCCTCCTGCCCTTCAGGGGTGGCAAGGTAACCGGCAACAGCGCCTCCCATTCCTCCCAGGTTTCCAAAATTCAACATGTATTCATCCTCAAATGTGATGGTAAACATCAGATTTTAAAACGATTAAACCTGCCGGTGCCGGTAATTTACTGACCCCGTACGGTTCACGGGCGTGCTTTCGACCACTCACACGCTTCCCTTTTTCGCGCAACATGATGAAAACAAAAAAGATCGGCGAGGACGGTCTTCGTCACTCGCCTGCTTACTCTTCCTTAAGCATCCGGTCGATCGCATGTGCTGCCGTCTTTGCCGCACCCATCGCGAGGATCACGGTCGCTGCTCCGGTTGCCACATCGCCCCCGGCATAGACATGCCGGATGGAGGAATGCCCGTTCTCATCCACGATGATGTTGCCCCGTTTACCTCGTGCCAGTGCCGGGAGTTCATGGATAAGGAGCGGGTTCGGACCCTGCCCGATCGCTTCGACGCAGACATCCGCCTCAAGGATAAACTCACTACCCGGTATGGGCGTTGGTTCCGGGCGCTTCGTCGCATCCTCGGCACCCATCTCCTGCCTGACGCATTCGACACCGGTCACTGACTGCTCGCCGAGAATTCGGACCGGGTTTGTGCACATGACAAACGCCACACCCTCCTCTTCCGCACGGGCAATCTCCGCCTGCCGTGCCGGGAGATCCTCTTTGCGGCGACGGTACACGAGCGTCACCTCGCCCCCGAGCCGCCGGGCAACGCGGGCGGCATCCATCGCGACATTCCCGCCACCCACCACAACCACCCGGCTGCCGCGTTTCACCGGAGTATCGAACGCCGGGAACTGATCGGCATGCATCAGGTTGACACGGGTGAGAAACTCGTTTGCGGAATAGACACCGGGCAGGTTCTCGCCGGGGAGTCCCATGAAGTAGGGCAACCCGGCACCGGTCCCGATGAACACCGCATCGAAATTCAGGAGCTCGTTCACCGGCACGCTCCGCCCGACAAGATGGTTCAGTTTCAGGTCCACACCGAGTGTGATCACCGTCTCGATCTCTGATTGCACAATCGTCTTCGGGAGCCGGAAGGCGGGGATCCCTCAGAAACAACCGTTTAAAATATTTATTGGAAATTAATGCTCCCGACGTTATAGTCAGAAACGAAAAGAGGATGCTTCAGGAA
>JAQTSH010000062.1 GCA_028711405.1 Methanoregula sp. | reverse complement strand
GAAGTCCCCGAGCGGGATCTTTGCCATCTCCATGAACTTGCGCATCACAAAGTTGACCTTCGCCGGATCCAGATTGCCAGAAAAGAGCACCGATGACACAGGTTTCACGCCCCCGAGGGCTTTTACGAGCGATCCCATTGCCGCCTCACGGGCGCCGGGTTTTGGATCCTGTGGCGCAATCCCGACCACGAAAGCCGCAACCGGTACCTTTGCCAGCACGGAACCGTAGCGCCCGGTAAACGTTCCCATATCGCCTAATACACTGCCCATGTAGATCGGTGCGCCAATAATGACTGCATCGTACTCCTCGAACGCTTTTACCGTCTTCATCTCGATGACACGAACGCTCTTTCCCGCCGATTGCAGTTCCTTTCCTATCGCCTGCGCGATCTCCGCAGTAGACCCGTTCTTCGATGCATACGCGACAAGTATTCGTCCAGTCATGAGGGTATCACGGTACTATGGATCGCGAAGAAGCATAAAAAACCCGGTACGGCACCAGTCCAAAATCTTCCCGGCACCTGACGATCCCTGACGATACTCATCCGTGCTCCCCAGAGTGATCCGCCCGGAAGATCCTTCCGGTTGATCCCCCGGTTTCCCCGCGAAAATTAAAAACTCAAAAAAAGTGTCACCGGGAGTTTTTCAGATGCCCGCTGGTCCGGGTGCTGCCGCCTCCACCGGTATCTGGAGTATCTGTAGCTCGGTGAGGAGTTCCTCATCGCTCACATCGTTAGGATCATTGAGATACACTTCACGGTGAAGCCCGGTACTCACGAAATTGTGTTGTTCAGCATACGCACCGATCCGGCTCCACGCCTCGTGAAGGTTCGCGTACGGACCTTTGTGGATGAGCGTGAGACATTTCCCGCCGGGCAGAGTCCGCACATCCATCACAGGATCCGAAAGGACCATCCTCCCGGAGATCGGAGCAGCGCATTCCATCATTGCATCCTTCTCCCGGTATTCACAATCGTAATACAGCGTCATGAACGGTCCGGTCACATGAAGACCGTTCTTTTGGTTCTCGCACGAGAAGATCTGCCCGCACAGGTCGGACATCAAACGAGAGATCGTCTCACTATACGAACCAGTCCCTTTCTTCCCGACAATCCGCTGAGATGGGACATCTTTTATCAGGGGTTCATTCTGCGTCATGTACATCAGATCCAAAGAGGTATCCTCGTTCTCGAGGATCTCCTCGATATGCTGTAACCTGTGCACCTCAGACCGGATCTCCCGCCGGCGTTTGCTGAACAGTTCCCGGATAGTTGCGGTGTCGTGCGTATCCTTTGCCACAAGAAGCCGATCGATCTCTCCCAGCGGGAAACCAAGACCGCAGAGCGTCTTGATTGAGACGCCACGTGCGATCTGTGTCCCCGCATAATACCGGTACCCGGTGCAGAGATCCTTGACTTCCGGCACGAGCAGCCCGCGTTCATCGTACAACCGGAGCGCTTTTTGGCTCAGTCGCGTGATGAGCGAGAACTTTCCGATCGGAATCTGGTCGAATGCCATTGTTACGGTACTGTGTGCTGCGGGAAACGATATAGGGTGTCGCAGTCTGCCACGGGGGAAGGTACAGAAAGTCTGGAACCTGCCGGTCTTCCCGCAACACCGGGAAGGCAGAGCAGTTCGGGCACTACAACGGACGGATGATGGTCAGGTAGTGCAGATCCTCGCGTAACCGGATGTATCATTCGTTAAGATGAACCCGGAACTCCAGGCAAAGAACAACCCGGTTGGCGTCATGTCCATACCGCGTGGATGTTCCAGCGCCAAAAAATTTAATAGAACGTAAGGGGAGTGTAGATCATTGGATGGTGGACACGGTATGGCGACCGACCCGGTCTGTTTCGCAATTGTTGACGAGGACACCGCTCGCTTCAGGAGCACGTACAATGAGAGGGAATATCTTTTCTGCACAAACTTCTGCAAAAAGAAGTTCGACGAAAATCCGAAAAAATATACGCGGGTTGTGACTGATCTCACCATCGATCCCAGCGGAGCGTCGTGCTGAACGGAAAGTCCGGATGATTAGGAATGACATGGTACGTGGCACCCGGACCTGTAGGGATTGATCCCGAACCGCCACCACCCACCTCCCAAAAATACGAAGACCATAGTGATAGTGCGAAGTTCAAATCTCACGGGTTTATCAGCATCAAGGCAGACAGAAGTACCACAATTGGAGGATTTGCGTGTCCGAAAGAACAAATATAGAGAAAACGCTTGGTGCCGATGAACGATTCACGACGATGACCTCCGCACTCCACGAGACCGGACTGGATGCCATTCTCAAGGGTAATGGTCCTTTTACCGTTCTTGCGCCGACAAACGATGCATTCCGGCATTTCAGGGAAGGATCCGGAGATCATCTCAGACACGATCCACAGGTACAATGCAAACGGGTGCTCCAGTACCACATACTCTTTGGATTGCTCGTTGAAAAAGACATAAAAAAACTGAACTTTCCCAAGACCCGCCTTGGTATAACGGTCGAAATCTCGGAGCGCGCCGGGCAGGTAACCATCAACGGCATTTCCCTGGCATTTCCCGACATCATCTGCACAAACGGGGTCATCCATGGCATCGACACCGTGCTTCTGCCTCCTTCCGGGATCTGGGGACACCTCGTTTGAAAAATCAGGATTTGATTTCTGCCGGGATACACCAGAAAATATCAAACCGATTGCCTTTTGTTCCAGCGGGGGGATAATTTACTATTCGTTTGTTGATGAAAAATGCCTGACGTATTGTATATCGATGATGAAAAAGACCTGTTGGATCTGGGTAAAATATTTCTTGAACAATCAGGCGATCTCCACGTCGACACAACTATTTCGGTCACTGAGGCACTCGATAAACTGAAACACCGGCACTATGATGGCATCATCTCTGATTACCAGATGCCCCGGATGAATGGCATCGAGGTCCTCCGGTACATCCGTTCACATTACAAAGACCTCCCCTTCATCCTCTTTACGGGCAAGGGCAGGGAAGAAGTGGTGATTGAAGCCCTGAACAGCGGGGCGGATTTCTATATCCAGAAGGGCGGGGATCCAAAATCCCAGTTCGTCGAACTCGAACATAAGATAAAAAATGCGATCAACCGGCGGCGGATCCACGACGAATTGCGGTTGTCCCAGCAACAGATGAAAAACCTGATCAATTTTCTTCCTGATGCCACATTTGCAATTGACAAGGACAGCCGGGTGATTGCATGGAACCGGACGATTGAGGAGATGACCGGTATGCCCAAGGATGCCATCCTGGGTAATACATCGTATGCGGTCGCACTCTCCGAGAATGAAAAACCGCTCCTGATCGATCTTGTCATGAACCGGGATAAAGAGATCCAAAAATACTATCCGGAAACGGTAAAAAAAGGAGACCGGTATATCTCCGAAATCTGGAACCCGACGATGAACCAGGGTAACGGTGCACATCTCTGGCTTGCTGCTTCCCCCCTGTATGATGTCAGCGGCAACGTCATCGGCGCAATCGAAGCCATCCGGGATATTTCCGCAAGAAAAGAGGCGGAAGAAAAACTGATGCGCACAAACGAAGACCTCCACGCCGCGTATGAACAATTGACCGCAGCGGAAGAGGAACTGCGCCAGAACTATGACGAACTCACAAAAAGCGAACAGTTGCTCCGTCTCACGGAAGAGCGGTACAGGAGTGTTGTTGAAGACCAGACTGAGTTCATCTGCCGGTTCTCCCCGGAGGGCAAACTGACGTTCGTCAACGATGCCTACTGCCGGTATTTTTCGCTTGATAAGAATGCCTGCATCGGAACACATCATACAGTCGTCATCCCACTGGAAGATCAGCAACGGGTTAAACAATACCTGGCGGCACTCACACCGGATCACCCGGTCGCGGTGATCGAGCACCGGTTGATCATGCCCACCGGAGAGATCCGGTGGCAGCGGTGGAGTGACCGGGCGATCTTCGACCCCGCCGGGCGTATCCTTGAATACCAATCCGTCGGCAGGGACACAACCGACAAAAAAGATGCTGAAGAAAAACTGATGCACATAAACGATGACCTGCAGGCTGCCTACGAACAGTTAACCGCAACGGAAGAGGAACTGCGCCAGAACTATGATGAACTCACGAGGAGCGAACTGGTGCTCCGCCTCACGGAAGAGCGGTATAGGAATGTTGTTGAAGACCAGACTGAGTTCATCTGCCGGTTCTCCCCGGATGGCAAACTGACGTTCGTCAACGGTGCTTACTGCCGGTATTTTGCGCTCGACAAGGATGCCTGCATCGGAACGCATCATACAGTTGTCATCCCACCGGAAGACCAGCCACTGGTCAAACAACACCTGGCGGCACTCACACCGGATCACCCGGTCGCGGTGATCGAGCACCGGTTGATCATGCCCTCCGGAGAGATCCGGTGGCAGCGGTGGAGTGACCGGGCGATCTTCGACCCCGCCGGGCGTATCCTTGAATACCAATCCGTTGGCAGGGACACAACCGACAAAAAAGAAGCGGAAGAAAAACTGATGCGCATAAACGAAGACCTGCAGGCTGCCTACGAACAGTTAACCGCAACGGAAGAGGAACTGCGCCAGAACTATGACGAACTCACGAAGAGCGAACAGTTGCTCCGTCTCACGGAAGAGCGGTATAGGAATGTTGTTGAAGACCAGACTGAGTTCATCTGCCGGTTCTCCCCGAATGGCAAACTGACGTTTGTCAACGGTGCCTACTGCCGGTATTTTTCGCTCGACAAAGATGCCTGCATTGGAAAGCATCATACAGTTGTCATCCCACCGGAAGATCAGCCACGGGTCAAACAACACCTGGCGGCACTCACACCGGATCACCCAGTGGCTGTGATCGACCACCGGTTGATCATGCCCTCCGGAGAGATCCGGTGGCAGCGGTGGAGTGACCGGGCGATCTTCGACCCCGCCGGGCGTATCCTTGAATACCAATCCGTCGGCAGGGACATAACGGAGACCAAGCGTATGAAAAGCGCGCTGCAGGAATCAAACAAAAAACTCAACCTGCTCTCCAGCATCACCCGACACGATATTCTCAATCAACTCATGGCACTCAAAGGCTATCTTGAACTTTCAGAAAACGTCCTGGAGAATCCGCAAAAGATATCTGAGTTTATCAAAAAAGAACAGCAGATTGCATCAACTATTGAGGAACAGATCACGTTCACCCGGCATTACCAGGACATGGGTGTGAAGACCCCCCTCTGGCAGAATGTCCATGTATCCGTGCTGACCGTCTGCCAGGATGACGGTTTTTCAAAGATTGTAATCGATCCCCTGTTGAAATCAGTTGAGATATTTGTGGATCCCCTTTTAAAAACCGTGTTCCACAACCTCTTTGAAAATGCGGCGATGCACGGTGGCAACGTGACACGGATTCTCGTGAGCGGGCAGAATACTCCGGACGGGTTCGCACTCACGATTGAGGATGACGGGTACGGGATCCCGCTCGCGGATAAAGAGATGATATTCATCCGGGGCTTTGGCAGGCATACGGGTCTTGGGCTGTTTCTCGCACGCGAAGTCCTTGCGATCACGGGTCTTACGATCAAGGAGACCGGTAAGCCCGGACAGGGTGCACGGTTTACCATCCAGATCCCAAAAGGCATGTACCGGCAAACTGGCGTTTAGACCTCTGTTTTGTAAACCGGACTAAACACCGAGTGGGGTCCAGTCCGGAAAGAGCTGGAATGATGGGATAGACTCAGGTTTACCCGCATGCACGTTGGCGTGCCGGTTTGAGATTGCCCATGAACCGTCGATGAACCTTTGTGGGTACATACATACGGCAATAACGACGTATCGTTTTCACGAAAAAAAAAGATTAGATGAACAATGGCGCAAGCACGAGCGAGAGCGTGGCAAGCAGCTTGATCAAGACATGCAGGGACGGTCCTGCAGTGTCCTTGAACGGGTCACCAACAGTGTCTCCGACAACTGCTGCCTTGTGGGTTTCGCTTCCCTTGCCGCCGCCTTCACCAGTCTCAACATATTTCTTTGCATTGTCCCAAGCCCCGCCTGCATTGTTCAGGACGAGTGCCATCAGGACACCGGTGATGGTGGCAACCATGAGGAACGCTGCCATCGCTTCATATTTCAGGAAATATCCGACAAAGACCGGGAGTGCGACCGCGATCACACCGGGAACTATCATGTTCTTCAATGCACCTTTCGTGGTGATGTCAACACAACTGGCGTAATCCGGTTTTACGGTACCCGCCAGGATCCCCGGGTCTTTGAACTGCCTGCGTACATCCATAATGATATACTGGGCAGTCTTTCCTACAGCGCGAATCGCAAAGGCGGAGAACAAAAAGATGAGCATCGCACCCAGCATCGCACCGCAGAATACCGAGACTGTTGCAATGTTTACAATCGTAAACGCTTTCCCGGTGAGGGCTGTCACTTCGTCCATATATGCGGAGAAGAGCAGGAATGCCGAGAGTGCAGCGCTGCCGACAGCGTAACCCTTGGTCAGCGCTTTTGTGGTGTTTCCGGCTGCATCGAGACGGGACACCCGCTTCTGGCTCTCTTCGGATTCCCCGCTCATCTCAACAATACCGCCGGCGTTGTCGACAATCGGACCAAACGTGTCCATCGCGAGGATGTAGGCACAAGTCGAGAGCATTCCCATCGTGGCAATAGCCGTCCCGTACAGTCCGCCATTTGGTACACCACTCCACACACCGCACTGGAACGCGAGGATCAGGGCGACGACGATGGCAATTGCCGGGGCGGCGGTCGTCTCAAGACCGACTGCAAAACCGGAGATGATGTTTGTGGCTGCACCGGTCTTGGATGCCTCAACAATATCGAGGACCGGGCGGTGACTGTAATCGGTATAGTACATCGTCAGGTAGACGAAGACGAGCGAGAGCGCGATACCGATAAGCCCTGCATAGAAGAACCAGACGTTGTTCAAGAGCCACATCGTGACGAAGTAGAAGAGTACTGCTGCGATGATGGTTGTGATATAGTACCCCCGGTTCAAAGCAGTCATCGGGTTTTCCGTGTTGGCTGATTTTTCAGTGACACAGAAGATACCGATGATACTTGCGATCAGACCGAAGGCACGGGCAACGAGCGGGAAGAGCACACCATTGATCCCGAAGATCGGGAAGAGTGCCACACCGAGGATCATCGCACCGATGTTCTCTGCGACCGTAGATTCGAAGAGATCGGCACCACGCCCGGCGCAGTCCCCGACATTGTCACCAACGAGGTCAGCAATAACGGCGGGGTTTCGCGGGTCATCTTCAGGAATACCAGCTTCAACCTTACCGACAAGATCTGCACCGACATCGGCAGCCTTTGTGTAAATACCGCCACCCAGCTGGGCGAACAATGCGATGAAGGACGCGCCGAACCCGAATCCGACGATGAGGAACGGGGTCTCCATCGGGTTTCCACCAAATGCGTAGAAGATGAGTGATACACCCAGAAGGGAGAGCGCGACCACGGTCAGACCGGATACCGCACCACCGCGAAGCGCTTTAACGACCGCAAGTCCGGTGCTTTTCCGGACGGCTGCGGCAGAACGGATGTTTGTCCTGACAGCAATCCACATGCCGATAATACCGGCAAGGGCACTACAGAATGCACCGAACACGAACGCAACCGCCGTGTGCCAGGCATAGTCCATCTTTCCGGAGAACGTGAAGACACCGAAGATCAGGATGGCAAGCAGGATGGCAAGAATGGCAATTGTGGAGTACTGCCTCTTGATGAACGCTTCTGCGCCCTCACGGATTGCATTTGCCACGTCACGCATCTTCGGCGTTCCCGTGTCTGATTTCAATACATCATGGGTAAAGTATGCGGCAACCAGCAGTCCGAACAGGCTTGCCACAACAGTAATGATCAACAAATCCAAAACGACATCACCTCGCTGGTTTTTACACCAGTAAATCAGTTACTTTGAATAATTTATCCTGTAGAGTTTTAAATTATTGCAAAATGAGGCGGGAATTACATCTGAACGGGTCTCTTCGTCACATTCCGGGGCACTTTGCGCATGCCAGGCAGGGCATTGCCTGATGCCGGAGAAATGGGATGACCGTCACGGGTAAAAGCAGACGTTGCTTTTAGGGGGACGAACGATGAGGGGGGTGGCGTAGGGAATGGATTTCATTGCCGGGGAATCCCGCAGGGGAACCTGCCCGAAACCATCCTTTTGGTGGGGTCAGACCTGCCGCAGTTTCTCCCCGAACCAGGGGATGATATCCTTCTTTCGCGACATCATGTTCCGGAGCAGGACCGGCTGGTTCCGGATCTCCAGTTTTGTGATGAGCGTGCTATCCCCTGCGGCAAAAAGCTCGCTCCCGTTCTCGACGACGCT
>JAQTSH010000061.1 GCA_028711405.1 Methanoregula sp. | reverse complement strand
CAAAGAACAGGTCCGGGTTCCTCCCGATGGATTTCAGCGCGACGGATGCTTCGATCCCTACGGCTGCCGTCATCCGGGTCATGGCGACGATCTCCTTCAGTTCGTCCTTCTCCACCCTGCGCGAACCGCCGTGCTGGATCCGGGGCACCTTGCAGACATGGATGGTTCCCTCGTGGTGATCGATGATCCCGTTGATGTCAACGATCCCGACATCCTCGTTCTTCTGAGCATCCGCATAAACCGTTGCTGTCGCAGATCTCGGCTTCTTACCGGCATACAGGTACCCGTCCTTCATGTAAAGCCCGACCACATCGCCGGCTTTAAGATCCTCGGCCGCAAAAGCGGTCCAGACCGAGATATGCTGGATGACATCGAGCCGGATATGCCGGATATAGGACTCAAGGGAGGTTGCATGCTCCATCACCCATGCGATACCGGCCTTGGTCACCATGTAATTGCTCCGGCCGCTCATGGATATCATTCCCTCTTCAACCAGTTCACGGATATGTTCGGAAACTGCCTGGGGTGTCACACCAATCTTGTCTGCTATCTCCAGCTGGCGGACAGCCGGCTGGTGTTCGGCGATCTCCACGAGGATCTGGAAGTGTGATGACTCCCGCTTGCTCCGCAGGATGGAATTGAGCGGATCCTTATTTCCCGGTATCAAAATGCACCCGTCATTTTTATCTCAGGATAGTTCGTGGCAACTGGAAGGTTAATACATTTTCGGATCACCGACAGACGAATCCCCGGATGCAGTGACATGGCAGCATGCTGGATAACCTGCCGGAGACTGAGCGCGAACAATCCAGGGGTTGCGATTCCTGAAGGGGTGTCCATATCGTCATGGAGAATTCCGGATAACGCAATGAAAATGCGGATTCCTGCTATGGATAGTATATCCATTAGTCCCTATGGCAAACCCGCCATGAACACTGTATTGTCTGCCCGTTTATGCTACCCCAGGTTTCGTGCCAGAAACCATTGCTGAATGGGTTTTATCCCGTTCATTGAAATTTTTGGAGGGGGGACGTGCCCGGGCCTTCACCCACAGATAATAATGCTTCTGCCGGAGAGATCATCACAACGACAGGATTGCGAAAAGAGGGTTGTCCGTATTTCTACACCGTCACCTTCCTGAACACATATCCCGAAAGCACCACAACAACCGCAGTGAATACGAGCAGCAGGACGATAGGAATGACCGGAATCGAACCGGCACCCACGTCCCGGATCGCATCGATGGCAAAGCTGAGCGGGTTGACGTGGGCGATAGCACTGAGCCAGCCGGGCATAACATCGTATGGCATGAGAGCGCTTGAAGCGAAGAACAGCGGCATCGTGACCATTGCCGTGAAGGCTGCAAACGAATCGTGGTCGTCAAGGTAAAGCGCAACGGTTGTCGAGAATGCGGAGATGAAAACCCCGAACAGGAAGAGGATGAGGTAGGTCAGACCGTACTGGAGCGGGTTCATTATCGTCGCCCCGATAAGCACCGCGAGGATCAGGATGATCGTTGCCTGGATAAGCCCCCGCACGGAAATGAAGAGGATCTTGCTGACAAGGATGCTCTCCCGGGGCACCGGCATGGCAAGGAACTTGTTCAAAAACCCAAGGATCTTGTCAAACATTAACAGGGAACCGCTGGAGATTCCGGCAGTTAATATTGTCATCACAAGGATACCCGGTGTAATGAAGTCGAGATAGTTGCCGGTAAATTTAACCGGCAGGGCAAGACCGACAAAGAGCAGCCATGCAGCTGGAAGGACGAGTGTAGAAACCACCCCGACGCGGTATCGAATCCACCGGATGAAATCCCGGTAGATATACGTGGTAACGCCCTTCACGATCCACCCCTGTGGTGGAGCATCATCCGGAACTTCCATTCCTCGAACCCTTTTGGTTCCTCCTGTTTTCCCACGGATTGCAGGAAAACATCATCCAGGGACGGCTCGCGCAGAGACATTGCCTTCACCCGATTTCCGGCATGGTTCAATGCATCAACAAGGAGCGGGAGCGCCTCGCGACCGTTCTCAGCCGTAAACGAGATCGTGTCACCCAGCTGACCGACAAACAGTGTCCCGTCGAGCTGGGTCGGGGCATACTCCCCATCAATGGTGACCGTGATGACATCCTTCATCAGATGTGCTTTCAGCTCGGAAGGGTTTCCCAACGCGGCAATCTTCCCATGGTTGATTATCCCGACACGGTCGCAGTACTGGTCTGCTTCATCCATGTAATGAGTTGTCATAAAGATCGTCATCCCTTTCTTGTTCAGGGCATGGATATGGTTCCAGATATTCTTCCGTGCCCCGACATCCAGCCCGAGCGTCGGTTCATCAAGGAAGATCACCTCGGGTTCATGGACCAGCGCCTCTGCGAGTTCGAGCCGCCGGCGCATTCCGCCGGAATAGGTCTTTGCCAGGTCGTCAGCACGGTCGGTCAGTTCCATTACCGCAAGAAGTTCGTCCACGCGGTCTTTGGGATTTTTTACCCCATAGAGCCGGGCAAAGATCAGCACGTTCTCCCGCCCGGTCAGGGTAGTGTCAACAGCCATGTCCTGCGGGACGTAACTGATACAGTCCCGGACCTTTTCAGGTTCGCGCCGGGTATCGTGCCCGCAGATGCTGGCATTTCCTTTTGTCTGGGAAAGAAGGGTAGTCAGCATCAGTACAGTAGTGGTTTTGCCCGATCCATTCGGGCCCAGCAGCCCGAAGATCTCCTTGTCAACGGTAAGGCACAGGTTGTCAACAGCGCAGAGATCCCCGAAATTTTTTGTCAGATTTTCAGTCTGAATCGTAGTCATGGCATCTCCTCTCCCATTCTCTCAAAATAATCTTCGGTCTCAAGGTAAATCTCCTGTAATTTTTGTATCGTTTCGTCATCGGTATCCCAGAACCCCCGTTCGTGTGCCTCCAACAGCCTGCCTGCCATATTGTGGAGGGCGTACGGATTATTCTCCTCGATCCATTGCCGGTTTTCCTCCTCGAAAAGGAAATGCTCTGCGCAAGCCTGGTACTCCCAGTCATCGATGGCATCGGAAGTGACATCCCAGCCAAAGGTGTACTCGATGGTGTTCATGATCTCCTGCACGCCCCGGAACCCGTGGGGTTTTAAGCCTTCGATCCAGCGGGGATTTAAAATACGGCTCCGGAAGACGAATCTGATCTCCTCCTCAAGGAGGCGCGTCTTCACGTTCTTCGGGTCCGATGCCTCACCGATGACCGAGACCGGGTACTTGTTGCCGTAAGCCTTGACGCAGGCATTCATCCCGCCAAGGATCTGGTAATCATCGTCCACGTCAAGGATATCGAACTCACGCGAGACACGATTCTTGACGGTCGCGTCCAATCGTCCGAACTGCTGCCGGAAGAGTTCCGGCACCTTCTTCCCCCGGAACTTCCTGCCGTACGCATGGGCGCCCCACGTGGTGTAGGTATCGGCAAGGTCTTTTCTCTCCTTCCACGCGGAGGCATGCACCACTTCGCCCACGCCGCAGCCATGGTTACCGGGGGGATCGCCGAAGATCCGGATAAGCGCCTGGTCGCGTGCCACCTGTTCGGGCAGACCTGCCTTCAGCTGCTCCAGCATGTCCTGCTTTAAGTGTGCAGCAAGGTAGTTGATAGCCTCCGATTCGTCAAGGGATGCGATTATCTCCACGCCTTCATCGATCATGTGGACAAGACCCGGGAAGGTGTCGCGGAAGAGACCGCTGATGCGGAGCGTGACATCGATCCGGGGTCTTCCCAGATCCTTCGCCGGTATCACCTCAAGACCGGTCACGGCACCGCCCCGGTCCGACCAGACCGGCTTGAGACCCATCAACCAGAAGAGATAGGCGATATCGTCCCCGCCCGTTCGCATGGTGTCCGTTGCCCAGACAACAATGCCAACTCTTTGGGGATACTCTCCTTTCACTTTGATGTACCGTTCGATCATCTGGTCTGCCAGGTTTTTTCCTGTTTTCCACGCAGCCGGTGTCGGGATGGATGCCGGATCAATTGAGTAGGCGTTCCTCCCGGTTGGGAGGAGATGTGCGTTGCCCCGGGTAGGATCGCCGGAGGGCCCGGGGGGGATATATCCCCCATCGAGACCCCGTACCATGTTGGCGATCTCGTCGGTTGTCCGGTCAAGGCGACCCGCGAGATCCCCGCAGATGAATGCAGCGCAGGTTTCGAGGGCACCGGCATTGTTCCCGTACTCTGTTCGTATCGCTGCCAGTGCACCTTCCCGGTCATACCCGCACCCGGCTATCATAGCGATCAGATGCTGGCTCCGTTCATCGATCTGGTCAACGAGCGCACCGTTCGTCATGCCATGCTGCGCGCTGAACCCCGAGGGATTGTCCATCAGTTCACGCAGGGACAGAGACATGGCACGGGCAATGCTTTCCCGCAGGGATGGGGTTTTCCCGTTTTCCAACCGGGTCAGCGCGTAAATCATCTCGGAGAACCGCTCACCCTGCGGCGGGAGACCAAAGATGTGGAGCCCGTCCTTGATGATGGCATCCCGGACCTCGCAGATATAGTCATACAGCCGTTCCGCATTCCTTGCAATCTCTTCCTGTCCTGCATCGACCGGAAGCCCGAGGTCGTTAGTCAGGTTCCGGGCAAGGACAATTTCTCGTATCTCTCCCGCCAGCTCACCGGCTTTCTGCACCTCCCCGCCGCGTTTTGCCCGGAGGAATTCCTGCAGGATACTATCCAGCTGCGCAAGATCGCCGTACCCCTCTGCCCGCATCATTGCAGGGGGCAGGTGGTTGAGCACCGCCGCCCAGCTCCTCCGCTTGACTTCTACCATCTCGCCGGGATCATTGATGATATAAGGAGAGATATGGGGCATATCCTCGAAGACCAGGTCGGGGTAGCACTCCTCAGACATGGCGTTTCCCTTGCCCGGGAGCCATTCCAGCGTGCCGTGCGTCCCCATGTGGATAACCGCGTGGGCACCGAACACGTTCTTCATCCACCGGTAATAGGCAACGTAATGGTGGGGCATGACAAGGTCGGTGGAGTGGATCATGCTCTCGACCTGTTCGAAGTACCCGCGTGGCGGCTGGATACCGATGAAGATGTTCCCCTTGAGGATTCCCGGGATACAGAGCTCCCCCCCGGTCTCAAACAGCGTGCCGGGCGCCTCTCCCCAGTCGGCAGAGATCTTGATCCGGTTCTTCTCCGGTATTTTATCAAACCATTGCCGGTAGAGCGTGGCACCGACCGTGCCGGCTGCACGTTCCTTCATCTGTTCGTCAGAGATATACCGGGTATCGTTCGTGAGCCCGGCGATCATTTCGTGGATGAGATCGTTGCCGTTCTCCGGGATATCCCTGACCGTGTATCCTTCCTCCTTGAGCCGTTGCAGGATCTTAATGACGCTCTGGGGGGTATCGAGACCCCCGGCATCCCCGAGCGCTTCCATTTCTCCGGTGTACTGGTACAGAAGGATTGCGACCTTCCGTTCCTGTACTGGTGTCCTCTTCAGTTCCGCCCAGCGCCGGGTCATATCGGCGATCCGTTCAGGTCGTCGTGGAATGGGTAGTGCCATGTTCTTTTGGCCGTCATGTTCACCGGTTGTTGCAAGGGGGATGGCGATGATCTGGGCATCGAACTCCGGCCATATCACCCCGTACGAGATCTCCATCGGGGAGAGCCCCTGGTCGTCGTTATACCAGGTATCGTACGACCTGAACATGGAGATGGTCTGGAGGAGGGGCACGTTTAAGTCTGCAAAAAAATTATAGATCGGGTCCATCTTAGTGCCATCGTTGGGATCCGACAGGGAGATCTGCGAAAAGCCCATGTTGACGATCAAGACATCGATAATAGCCTTCCCGTCCCGGAGCAGGTACTGTTCGATGAATCGTCGGATACCGATTGAGCCGGTTATGGCATTCGGGCTTGTCACGAGAAAGAATGGCAGGGTGTTTAAGCCCGTTGCCTCGACAGCGGCAACGAGCGTATCTACGGCTATGAGGTTCTTCCTTACATAATAAAACTGGGGGATGAGGATCCCGGCAGTGGGTTTGTCCGGGTCGATCCGGCTCATGTGGGCAGCAGGATCATGAATATCCGGAAGGGTAGGGTGGTAGAACCCCTCCGTAGGCGGGTACTGCAATGACGGCAATTCCACCCTGCAACCACCGATGGTTTTGCATGCCCAGAGAACAAGACTGCGGGTATTTTCCCTGCCACCCAGCTCGGTGCAGGCATGGACGTAATCGTAGTCTTCATCGGAGAATGGGAAGAGGTTCCGGAAATCCTTCATTTCTTCCGGCACGGAACTGCCAACAAATGTCGGGATGCTGTACTCTTTTACTGCCGCAATGAGACGGTCGAATTTTTTGAAATAACCTGAACTCCCATGACTGCTCACGATCAAAAGGTCGCACTGCTGGAGGTTGTCGAGCAGTCCGGCAAATCTCTTCTCCTCCATGTCGAGCGGTTCCGATGCCGCCTGTACGATCCCGACTGTCATTCCCGCAGGGGGGGATTCCCGTGCAGCCAGGGTAAGCCATGGATTTTCTCCGGTGCCTGCGCCGATGAATACAATCCTCATCTGGATACTCCCTGAAAAACCATACGGTTATGTTGGAGACTTATCCTTTATAACAATAGTTTTTTTGTTTTAATGCAAATGGAATTGTGTAAATAGGCAGACTGCGAATACCGGTACTACCCGTATGAAAACAATTACCGGTGTCTGCATAATCATCGTGGGAATACTACTTATCAGTGGATTGTTCGTCAGCGGGATATTCACCAAAGAGCAGGCACCGATTCCACCAGTCCACGTCAGCATTCTTGCTATCAATGATTTCCACGGGCACCTGTCCGCCGGGCAGCAGCTGAACAACAGGTCTGCGGGAAGTGCTGCCATCCTTGCCTCAGACCTGAAGTCCGCGATGCATGCATCCAATGCCACTTTTACAATTCTTGCACTTGTCGGGGATACGATCGGTGCGTCACCACGAAACACCTCCCTCTTGATGGACGAGCCTACGATCCTTTTCTTCAATGAGTTTGCAAATTCGGATTGTGCTTCGGGTACTGATGCGAAGCACAGCCGGTGCAACGTGATTGCAATTCCCGGGAACCACGAATTCAACCGGGGCACCGGTGAACTACTGCGGATGACATACGGTGGAAACGGGAACACGATGATTCCCCATGTTGTTGATCCGTATTCCGGTTCCCTGGCAGACACCCTCTGTGCCAATGTTGTCTGGAAGGAGAATAAAACGCCGATCCTTCCTCCGTATACAATCCGTGAAGTGGATGGTGTCCCGATGGCGTTTATTGGTGCCGTCACACGGGAGACGACGACGCTTGAGCTTCCCCTGAATATCGAAAGTGTGGAATTCATCAACGAGTCTGAGACGATTAACCGCTATGTCACCGAGCTGCAGCGGCAGGGTGTTCACGCATTCGTGATCCTGCTCCACGAGGGCGCCAACCAGGAAGTGCCGTATGACGGTCCGACACGCCCGGGTGGTAATGTTACCGGCCCGGTTGGCTCTGTTGTCTCCTGTCTGGATCCGGATGTGGACGTCGTCCTTGCTGCCCACTGGCACCGGTTCACCAATGCATACCTGAAAAATGCCGGCGGGAATGATGTCCTTGTCACGCAGGCACCTTCCTACGGTATGGCGTACGTTGATGTGGATCTCCGGATTGATCAACAGAGCGGGGATATTATTGAAAAATCGGCGACCATCGTTCCGGTCTACGCGGACCCGGCTTCCGGAGCAGCACCGGATCCTGAGACAGAGGTCTTTATCGGGGATGTTGAGCGCGGGGTCTCGCGAATGACAAGCGAAGTGATAGCAACACTGACAACAAATATCACACGCACACCAAATCCTGCCGGAGAATCGGCGCTCGGGGATCTGGTTGCCGATTCCCAGAGAACTGTAATGAATGCCGATGTTGCTTTTGTGACATCGGGACCGGGCACGGGCTCGCTCCATGCCGATCTTGCCCGTGGCAATATATCCTGGAACGATCTTGAAGCGGTGCTCCCTTCGGACACTTCCATGGCGGCGGATTACGGGGGATGGTACAGCCGGCCCCGGGTTGCTACCCGTGAACTTTCCGGAAACCAGATCAAAAAGATTCTCGAACGGCAGTGGGAGGAGCCATTACCCGGTGAGAACTTGTCTGTTTCGGGTCTCACCTATTCATGGGATCCATCCCAGCCAACCGGCATCAGGGTGACGGGAATCCGTGTGAACGGGAGTCCGCTGGATGCCAATGCCACGTATTCAGCAGCCATGAACTACTACATGGCGTACGGAATGGGAGACTATGCGCCAGCATGGGACTGGAATGTGACGGTCACCATCGGACCGTCGGATATCGATGCGCTGATTGCATATATCCGGTCGCTTCCAGCTCCGCTGGACGTGACAACGGAGGGGAGGGTCAGGATAGCTGCGTAAGGGG
>JAQTSH010000060.1 GCA_028711405.1 Methanoregula sp. | reverse complement strand
GTAAAAAAAATTTCTGCGTACATCCTTACGCCCGCTCTCCATGCTGGCAGATATCCAAGCCGACATACTCTTCATCTTCGGTGACACGCAATCCCATCGTGCGATCAATAATTATTCCGATGACAAACGTCATGACGAAGGCATAGATCATCGTCACAAACGCACCGACAACATTCGCGGTAAACTGGTGGATATTCCCCTCAATTAATCCGGAGAACCCACAGAGAGCTGCGGCTGCAAAAATACCCGTAGCAATTGTTCCCCAGAGACCGCCCATGCCGTGGATTGCCCATGCATCCAGGCTCTCATCACACATCTTTTTGATCCGGAGAAGCATCATGGAGTAGCACAGCAAACCCGCAACTGCACCGATAAGGATCGCTATAAGCGGGCTGACAAACCCGGCTGCCGGTGTAATTGCAACCATACCGGCAATCGCCCCGCTTACCATCCCGAGGGAACTGGGCTTGCCATGATACCAGCTTGCAAACATCCACGCGAGTGCGCCGGCAGCAGCAGCGGTGTTAGTTGTCACAAACGCAATCGCAGCACTGCTATTAACTGCAAGAGCGCTCCCGGCATTAAAGCCAAACCAGCCAAACCAGAGGAGCGCAGCACCTAAAAGGGCAATGGGAATATTGTGCGGCTCAAGCGAATACTCGCCAAAACCCGCCCGTTTTCCTATGACAAGTGCAAGTGCCAAAGCAGAAAAACCCGAACAGATCTCCACCACAGTACCCCCGGCAAAATCGATCAGACCAAACTGCGATGCCCAACCCCCGCCCCATACCCAGTGAGCAACCGGACAATACACAACTGTGAGCCATACGAGAACAAAGACAATGAACGATGAAAGCCTGATCCGCTCTGCCACCGCGGACGTGACAATAGCGATCGTAACAGAAGCAAAGAACAACTGGAACATCATGAAAATAAGTGGCGGGTAGGTACCGGTACCGGCATCCGCACTTACGCCATTAAGCCCGATGTACTCAAGATTGCCTATAACTCCCCCGATATCATGCCCGAACGCAAGTGAATACCCAAACAGGATCCACTGGACGCTGACCAGTGACAGCACCACAAACGAGAGCGCGATCATCGAGATAAAATTCTTCTTTCGTACAAGTCCGCCATAAAAAAAGCCGACCCCCGGGGTCATCAGCATAACAAGAATTGCCGAGACTAAAAGCCAGCATGTAACGCCGGTATCCAAAGCCATATGATTCACCTGTGTTAGCTTGTTTGTGAACCGACCGTTCCCTGCTGTACAACATAGGCTGTTCGTCAGTCGTGGATACGTATACACGTACCACTACTCATCGCTCATATACGAGCGGCAGACACGTAACGCAAGAACGGTCGGCAAACGGTTACCGGATTACAAGTCCGAACATTTATCGACACGAAAAATTTTTAAAATTTTTTAAATATTAATAGGTAGCGAGGTACCTGTCCAGTTCCCACGGGTGAACTGCAAGACGGAATGCGTCAGTCTCCAGTTCGGCAATCCGCGTGAGGTTCTCAACCACATGGTTCCCGAGGGTTGCACAGAGGATCTCATCTTTTAAGAGCGCTGAGTTCGATTCCATGAGGGTTGCCGGCAGCATGTCGATATGCAGTCTCTTTCGTGCTTTCGCATCAAGATGGTAGATGTTGGTGTTCGTGCTCTCCGGCGGCATGATCTTGTTTTTGATCCCATCAAGACCTGCGGCAAGCATACTCGCGAACAAAAGGTATGGGTTGCACATCGGATCCGGGCTCCGGAACTCGGCACGGGTGCTGTTGCCACGGGCTGCGGGCACACGAATCATCGCTGAACGGTTGGTTGCGCTCCAGGAGATGTAGCAGGGCGCTTCATAGCCGGGCACCAGGCGTTTGTAGGAATTGATTGTCGGGTTGCCGATGCGGGTGATCGCCTTTGCGTGCTTCAAAAGACCCCCGATGTAATACATCGCAGTGTCCGAGAGCCCGAGTTCCGCATTGGCATCATAGAATGCATTCTTGCCGTTCTTTGCGAGCGAGCCATGGGTATGCATGCCGCTCCCGTTGATGCCGCCAATTGGCTTTGCCATGAAGGACGCGTGCAGACCATATTGCAACGCGATGGACTTTGTGGCAAACTTGAACGTGATCACACGATCGGCAGTGATCAGGGCATCGCCGTACTTGAAATCAATCTCGTGCTGGCTGTCGGCAACTTCGTGGTGTGAAGCCTCGATCTCAAAGCCCATGTCGGTTAATGCGAGCACAACATCCCGCCGGACGTCTTCAGCCGAATCGGTTGGCGCGAGATCGAAATATGCGCCATGGTCCTTGAACTGGGTCGTTGGCATACCGTCAATCATCTTGAAGAGGAAGAACTCAAGTTCAGGACCGGTATTGAACGTAAAACCCATCTTTGCAGCTTCGTCCAGGGTCTTTCGTAAAATGTAACGCGGATCGCCCTCGAACGGCTTGTTGCCGTACGTCTGGACATCGCAGATAAACCGTGCGACCTTCCCCTCCTGGGGTCTCCACGGCAGGATCGAGAAGGAATCCGGGTCAGGTCTGAGGAGCATGTCGGACTCTTCAATCCGGGCAAAACCTTCGATGGAGGATCCATCAAACCAGATTCCTTCGGTCAATGCTTTTTCCGCCTGAATTACAGGGATCGCGACATTTTTTGCCAATCCCTGAATGTCAGTGAACTGAAGGCGGATGAATTTGATCTTCTCCGCCTCGATCTTTTTTACGATTTTCGATACATCTGCTGACATATTGGAAGACATGTTCCACCCAATTATACTTATATCTATTCAACCAATTAACCTGAACAAATGTTCTTATCCCATCGAGCATATGTTCAACATAACTAGATCATTCTTCACTGTGATAATATGTGTGGTATAATTGGTGTAATCGATCGGAAGCGCCGGTGCATGGACGGCACCGGAATCAAAGCTGCACTCTCCATGATGAACGAACGGGGAAGCGGGGAAGGCGCCGGGTATGTTGCATATGGCATCTATCCTGAGTACAAGGATTTCTATGCGCTGCATGTTTTTTTTGACAACATCCGCGAGCACAAGGGGGCGCTTGACACCCTGCTTGACCGCTGGGGAACGATCGTCCACGATGAGCAGATAAAAACCTATGAACAACCCAACATACGAAAAGTCCATACGCCCTGGCGGTACTTCTTCCGACCGGACCGGAGCCTGATGCCCAAGAGTACCACACCCGATGAAGACATTGTCACGCACCTTGTCATGACCGTGAACGCGGCAAAGAACGGGGCACTCATCTTCTCGTCCGGAAAAAATCTCGGCGTCTTTAAAGCAGCTGGATGGCCCGAGGAGGTCGCAGACTTTTACCGGATCCAGGACTACAAAGGATATCTCTGGCTTGCCCATAACCGGTATCCCACGAACACGCCCGGGTGGTGGGGCGGGGCGCACCCGTTCAACCTGCTGGACTGGAGTGTAGTACACAACGGCGAGATCACCTCCTATGGGACGAACCGGCGGTACATCGAAAGTTACGGGTACAAATGCACGATGTACACGGATACCGAAGTGGTTGCATATCTCGTCGACCTGCTCATCCGGAAACATGGCTTGTCCGAGAAGATGGCAGTCCGGGCACTTGCTCCACCGTTCTGGGAAGAGATCGACCGGATGCCGGCAAAGGAGCAGGAACTCAACCGCGCCATCCGGCTCACGTACGGTCCGGCGCTCATGAACGGACCGTTTGCCATCTGTGTCGCAAACGCGGACTCGCTCGTTGGTTTCACCGACCGGATCAAACTTCGCCCGCTCGTTACCGGAGAACATGGGGACCGGCTCTACATCTCCAGCGAAGAAGCCGCCATCCGGACGATGGAGCCGGATGTCGAACATATCACCATGCCCAAAGCCGGTGAACCGGTCATCGGGAGGGTTGTCGCATGAGCATCGGCAGCGTGCCGTTCAAATTCAAGGTCTCGGTAGACCCGGAGCGGTGCATGGTCTGCGGCAGGTGTATCGAGAACTGTTCGTATGGCGTCTTCTCAAAGGAGAACGAACGGATCAAAGTAAACTCGCGCAACTGTGTAGCCTGCCACCGCTGCCTCGCGTTCTGCCCCCGTGATGCGATCGATATTACCGAAAAACCCACGGATTACCGGAGCCATCCGGTCTGGACACGGGATGTCCGTGAAGCGATCTTCAACCAGGCACGGACCGGAAAGATCATTCTTGCCGGCATGGGGAACGCCCACCCGTACCCGATCATCTTCGATCAGCTCGTCCTTGATGCCTGCCAGGTGACCAACCCCTCCATCGATCCTCTCCGGGAACCGATGGAGATGCGGACATATATCGGCAAGAAACCGGCATCGCTTGCGCTCAGGGAGCACCCGAACGGCGATGTGGAACTATTGACAAAACTGACCCCGAACCTCCAGATCGAGACACCGATCATGATCGGGCACATGAGTTACGGCGCGATCAGCTTGAACGCCCAGACGGCAATTGCAAAAGCCGCAAGCCATATCGGGACGTTCATGGGCACCGGGGAAGGCGGATTGCACGAATCGCTCTACCCGTACCAGAAGCACATGATCGTGCAGGTGGCATCCGGGCGTTTTGGCGTGGACATCAACTATCTCGAACGCGGGGCAGCGATCGAGATCAAGATCGGTCAGGGCGCGAAACCGGGGATCGGCGGTCACCTGCCCGGAGAGAAAGTCTGTGCCGATGTCTCGTGTACCCGGATGATCCCGGAGGGCAGTGATGCGATCAGCCCGGCGCCGCATCACGACATCTACAGTATCGAAGACTTAAAACAGCTCGTGCACAGCTTGAAGGAAGCGACCGAATGGAAGAAACCGGTCTTTGTGAAGATTGCGGCGGTCCATAACGTCGCGGCGATCGCTGCCGGAATCGCCCGGTCGTCGGCGGACGCAGTGGTGGTAGACGGGTTCCGGGGCGGGACAGGAGCTGCCCCGCGAGTGTTCCGCGATCATGTGGGGATCCCGATAGAAGCCGCCATCGCGAGCGTCGATGCAAAGCTCCGCCAGCAGCGGATCCGAAACGAGGTCTCGCTCATCGCGAGTGGCGGGATCCGGGAGAGCGCCGATATCGCAAAGGCGATCGCGCTCGGGGCTGACGCCGTCTATATCGGCACCTCCGCCCTTGTCGCCATGGGATGCCGGGTCTGCGGCACCTGTTACCGGGGGCAATGCGCCTGGGGCATCGCGACGCAGAAACCCGAACTCACGCAACGACTCGATCCAGAGACCGCATCGGTTCAGGTGGCAAACCTGATCCATGCGTGGACTGACGAGCTCGCCGAACTCATGGGCGCTGCCGGTATCAACAGTATCGAGAGCCTGCGGGGGAACCGGGACCGGTTGCGGGGTTATATGCTGGACGAGTCGTTGATGCAGGTGCTCGATGTCAAGTCTGTGGGGGCATAACGATGACAGCAGTGCAGATAGACGCTAAGGGGCTTCACTACACCCCGCTCAACCAGAAGATCCGCGCCGCAGTCGCCAACGGAGCACACGAGATTGTGATCGACCACGTGCTCGGGCAGCGGTTCATCGGCGACGGGTTGCGGGGCGACGGCGTCACGATCACGGTCAATGGGGTTCCGGGCGGGGACCTTGGGATGTTCATGAGCGGTCCGACCATCGTCGTCAATGGCAATGCTGAACATGCGCCGGGCAACACGATGGATTCAGGCACGATTGTCATCCACGGCAGCGCGGGAGACGCCGTCGCGCACAGCATGCGGGGCGGGCGGGTCTTTGTCCGGGACAATATCGGGTACCGCGGCGGCATCCATATGAAACAGTACATGGAGAAACGCCCGATCCTTGTTGTCGGTGGGGCGGCGCGGGCGTTTCTTGGCGAATACATGGCAGGAGGGCTTCTTGTCGTGCTGGGTGTATCCGGGGATCCTCCGATCACCGAACGTGGGCTCGGCAGTGGAATCCACGGAGGGGAGATCTTTGTGCGGGGCAGCGTGGATGAAATGTACCTGGGTGTCGGCGCCCGGCAGGTCGCTGCAACCGATGCGGAGAAGAAGATGATCGAACCAGTCATCCGGGATTTTGCCCGAAGGTTCGGGATCGATGCAGAACCCCTTCTGGCATCGGGATACACGCGAATCATACCGGCAAGCGCCAGACCGTTCGCGAACAAATATACCTGGGAGTGAGAGGGATGGCAGCTAAAAGTTATCTTGACTTGAAAAAGGAGGTCTGGGATACCGGGCGGTGCTCGGGATGCGGCGCCTGTGTTGCCGTCTGCCCGGCAGATTCAATTAGGTTCTCAGAAGGAGAGATGGGGACTGCGCCGAAGAGTAACGGGTACTGCAAGCAGGCGTCGGATGCAGTGCCGTGCGGGGCGTGCTATGGTGCATGTCCCCGCGTGGGAGAGCAACCGTCTGAAACGATAGGGACATACCTGCGTCTTGCTTCAGCAAAAGCGGTCCGCGACATCCCGCACCGGCAGAGTGGCGGGGCAGTGACAGCGATTCTTGCCCATGCCCTTGATGCAGGATTGATTGATGCGGTTGTGACGGTCACCCACGATCCGTGGACAAAGAAACCGTCATCTGTTGTTATCACCCGGTCTGACGTGCTCGTCCAGCAGGCAGGGAGCCGGTACAGCTGGTGGGTGCCGCTCCTTGCATCGCTCAAAGAAGCGGTGATCCGGCGGAAGTTCCAGCGGATTGCGGTGGTCGGGGTACCGTGTGTCGTGCAGGCAGTTGCCCGGATACGGGCGAGCGACAATGATCTTTTGCAGCCGTTCGCGAAAGCGATCCGTCTTGTCTTCGGTCTGTTCTGTACCGAGACGTTCGATTATTCTGCGCTCGTGAACGGTAAGATCCGGGATCAGTACCACATTGAGCCGTACGAGATCCGGAAGATGGACGTGAAGGGCAAACTGGAGATCACCAAGCAGGACGGCAACACGGTTATCGTACCGCTCAGTGAACTGGATGCCTGCATCCGGAGCGGGTGCCATTACTGCACGGATCTGACATCCGTGTATGCTGACATCTCGGCGGGCGCTGTCGGAAGCCCCGCCGGTTCAACAACGCTTGTTATCCGCACCGCAACCGGGAATGGGTTTGTCGAGAGCGCACAGCGGAACAACCAGGTGACGCTGGCAGAGACCGTTGACACGGCAGCGATTGAGAAACTCGCACTGGCAAAGATCAAGAGAAATTCCAAAAAATAATTTTTTAGAGCGTCCACAGGTTCATGAATCGCAAACATTTTGTTCACGAAGCGTGAACAAACTGTCCCGGTGCCCCATCAGTTTTTTCACCCTGCCTATATTGCATATATTCAGTGAGAAAGGGCACAACCTCAACGAGCACCGGTTCTGATCCATTTCTGACCCTTACCGTTCTTCCATCTTCCGGATCCTCGTCAGCGGGGAATACCGCTCGAAAAATCCCCGGATAAAAGCCGCAAACTCCTCCTGCCAGCAATCCGCGCCTGCATGGACCTCCCATCCGTTCTCAAGAGATTGCCGCACGTGCTTCCCGAGACTCACGTGGAGGAGTGCCGGCGAAAAGAGTAGTGCGGCAGCGTTCGTAAACTCCCGCGCCACCTCCATCTCGTACCGCCCGTCAACAATATAGGGTCCCGGCAGCACTGCACCGGCATGGGTCGCCCGGAACTTTTCGGCATTCACGGAGTTCCAGAGCGGGGGACCCATGTGCTTTCGGATCCTGGGAAGATCACCATATAAGAGTTCAAACAGGAACATGCACCGGTCCGGCATCATCCGGTAGTGCGCGTGATGAACCGAGAACCCGTTTCGCTCCATATGCTCGCATATGGCACTGACGCTGCGCTTCAACTGGGGGACGACAATCTCTTCGATGTATGGCGGCGTTGCAAACGTGATCGCATAGAGGGCAGTCCCCCGTTCGCGGATGAGCGCGGCAAGTTCATCCTGCGTGATGGCGCGAGAGTCGGGGAGCAGAAAGAACCGCTCGCCGGGTGCCTCGATATATCCCCGCGCCAGCTCGATGAACTCAACCATCCGGTCGAGCGAGACCGCGGCAGCCACATTCCGCCGTGGATCAACCGGATCGATCACGACCAGCGGTTCATCGAATTTCTTTGCCCCATGTCGCTCGATATCGATCACGCAATGCGGGCGCCAGTCCGCAGCTGCCGCAAGAAGAGCGGAGAACCCGCCATAATGGAGGATGAGCAGCTCGCACAGATAGCCCGAAAACCCTTCGGTCATCTGGTCAGACCCGTAGATCCCGCCGGCTTTTGAGAACTGTTTTAAGAGCAGCACATCATCGATGAGCCCATTGATCTTGTCCGTGATGTAGCGCGTATGAACCGGTGACCGGTCAACCGCGCTCTGGATTGCGGTCGCGCTCTGGACTTTGTAGCAGGGCACCAGGTCAACATCCACCGAGTCGATGCAGGCATTGATGTAGGGATGCTCGGCATATTTCTCATGGTACTTCTGAGTGAACCGGCGTGCGATCTGCCGT
>JAQTSH010000059.1 GCA_028711405.1 Methanoregula sp. | reverse complement strand
GCTTTTTAGCCCAGGCATATATCAAATCCGTCCATGCTCCTCCATCCGGTCAGTATACACCTTGCTGCGGACTCGAAAAACAGTGGGTTTCCATTGTAATCGGATTATTCCTGATTGTCCTCGGTATTGGCATCATCTGGTCGCCCGTGAACCTCATGCCCTATATCATCGGCATTTTCCTTATCATGGTGGGTGTCATCATCGCTGCAATAAGTTTGAAAAATACCAGAAGATGACAGATTTCGTTTTTTTATTGGCGCACTCAAGAGTTGAGCCACCCGGGTAGTATTTTAAAAATCCGTTCAGAACCCCAGGTACGCCTTCTGGATATGCGGGTGGTGCATGAGCTCTTTTGCCTTCCCTTCGAGCACAATTCTCCCGTTCTCCAGCACATACCCCCGGTTGCAGAGATCAAGCGCGTTCCGCACGTTCTGTTCAAGAAGCAGGATCGTCAGTCCACCGCGACCTAACTGTTCGAGTGAGCGAAAGACCTGCGCAACCAGGAGCGGGGAAAGCCCGGTCGAGGGCTCGTCGAGCACGAGCAGACGGGGATCCGACATCAGTGCACGGGCGATGGCGAGCATCTGCTGTTCACCGCCGCTCATCGTACCTGCCTGCTGCTTCTCCCGCTCGTGCAGCACGGGAAAGAGCGAATAAACCAGATCGAGCATCCGGTCCCGGGCATCTCCGTTTCCCGAAACCCCCAGCTGGAGGTTCTCCCCGACCGACATCTTCGAGAAGATCTCCCTCCTCTCCGGGACGAGTGCAAGCCCTTCTTTGAATATCCGGTGCGGCGGCATGCCGAGAATCTCCTTTCCGAGGAAACGGACAGACCCCGATGCGTTCTTGTTGAGTCCTGCGATGGTCTCAACAGTCGTTGTCTTTCCGGAACCATTCGGACCGATCAGCGTCACAATCTCGCCCTCTTTTACGGATAAACTGAGATCCCAGACGACGTGAAGGTGGTCATGCGATATATTCAGGTGGCTGATCTCAAGCATTCTCTCCCCTCCCCCTTAAAACGTATCGATATCGCCCAGGTACGTATCGATCACCTGCGGGTTATTGATCACATCGTGGGGTTTGCCATCCGCAATCTTCTCGCCATGGTTCAGGACAACAATCCGGTCTGAGACGCCCATGATCACACTCATCACATGCTCAATGATCAAGATGGATGTACCCCGGTCACGGATCTTTTTTATCAGGTCGACCGCTTCGGCGCTTTCTGTAGGGGTGAGCCCGGTGGTCAGTTCATCTAAGAGCAAAAGTTTTGGCTGGGAGGCGAGCGCCCGTGCGAGTTGCACCTTCTTTAACTCGACCACATTTAAGTTCCGGATGCAGGTGGCGTCTTTCTCCGGCGGCAGTCCGACAAAGCGGAGGATACTTTTCGCTTCATCTTTTGCCTGCATCATACCGGGAGTCCGCGTATTCCCGAAGAGCGCCCCCACCATCACACATTCCTGCGCTGAGAGCCCGGGAAAGGAGAGGGCGATCTGGAACGTCTTTGCGATCCCTTTCCGGCAGATCCGATCTGAAGAGAGACCAGTGATATCCTCGGAAAAGAATGTCACTTTTCCTGCGGTGGGAGGCGTGACTCCCGAGATGATGTTTAAGAGCGTCGTTTTTCCAGCACCATTTGGTCCTACGAGACCTAGGATCTCATTAGTTCCGAGTGTGAGGTCAACGTTATTGACCGCAGTAAGCCCGCCAATCTGTTTGGTTATACCCTTGACATCCAGCATCCCGGCACCATGTTAAGTACTAACACGGTATTGTCTGCGCGGCATTGTATAAATAGATGGGATGTTTGTACGGGAATTCCGGGACGGGAAGCATCTGGGGCGAAAAAGCGATTGGGATGTTACGGGCGAACATTGGGTATGGACGAGTCTACCGGCGAACGTTGCGCGAACACCGGTCCGCCGGTTTTTACCCTGAGCCGGCGAGTGCATGGGTTTTCTTCAGCGATAGATCATGCGAGGAATCTTCTGATAGTGGTTCTTAGTTCATCGAGTGAGACGGGTTTCTGGAGCATGCCCAGTCTGGGGTCGTTCATCTGTGCTATCCGCTCCTCCACGAGGGGTGAGGCGGTGAAGAGGACCACCGGAAGATCCCTCATGCCGAATTCCACCCGCACTTTCGCGAGAAATTGCCAGCCATCAACCGGGGACATCATGACGTCCAATAGCACGAGTGCGGGGGGATCCTGCTTCACGGTCTCCAACGCTTCGACCACATCGGTCATCGACAATGGTTCGTATCCTATCCGGCGGATCAGGATCTCCATCAGTTCAAGAATGGGCTGATCATCATCAACAATCATAATTTTACGGGACATGGACTATCTCCTTGGGGATATGAAGCGTGAATGTACTACCTGAGTTCACTATGCTCTTTACGGTTATATCTCCGCCATGCAATTGCATGATCTTTTTTGTGATTGAGAGCGAAAGTCCGATCCGATCGTACTTTCGCGAGAGGGAGTCAGCATCGACCAGATGGAATGGTTCAAAGATCGACTCATATGCATGTTCGGGAATGCCGATCCCGTTATCCTCGACTGAGAGGTGATGATGGGGATCGTCATGTGTGGATTGGTACCGGATGACAATTTTCCTTGGGGATTTGGAATAATTTATCGCGTTTGAGAGGATGGAGTCGAACACAACAAACAACCGGTCGATATCGGCAGTGATCGTGATATCTTTGGGGATGTCGAGTGTGATCTGTGCCTTTGCCGCATACCCACTTGCTACAATCACGCTATTTACCAGCGTCAGCGGGGGGAATGTTGAATATTTCAGGCTGAGTTTGCCGGACTCGAGCGTGGAGAGATCGAGCATCTTGTTGATGATCTGGCGCTCCCGGTCGACGCTCGTCAGGCACCGCGTGAGGATCTTTTGCGTCTCCTCTGTAAGTCCGAAACCCTCCGGATCCTGGATGAGCAGGTTCAGGTACCCCATGATCGGTTGGAGTGGGGTTCGGAGTTCATGCGCGACGGTCGTGATGACGCCGTGTCGCTGTGCGGTCTCAAATACGATCCGTTCTTCGAGACGGACTTTTTCGGTGATATCGATGAGATTGACGAGCGTAGCCGGGTCTCCCTTGTACCGGGTGGGCATCGTGTAGAGTGAGGCAACACGCAGATCTCCGCTCTTCGTCCTGAACCGGGAAACCCCTGAACCGGGAACTTCCGTCTGATCCGTCCACAGTTTCGCATGCTCCGAATAGTGTGCCTGAAAAGCGAGGTCGATGAAGGTGAGAAGGTTTTTGTTGAGCAGTTCGTCGGGAGGAAATTCCACGAACCGGGTGAACGCGGGATTTGTGCATTGAATCCTGCCATCCTGGAGAACGAGAACCCCGACCGGGGCGTTTTCGGTCAGGTGCCCGCAGACTGCCTGGTCATTGTTGTGTTCGGGTGTATCCGGCGCAGTCCCGCTGCCGGTTCTCGCATAACAGCAGAAGGTAGAATCCTCGATGGCGCTCCACGAGAGACTGACATGACAGGCAGTCCCCTCCTTTGTTGCAAAGGCGGTGTCATAATCCTCGGTCTCTGGGTAAGTCCGGATCTGTTCGACAAACCGGTTCCGCTCCTGTGGGTTGATGAGGAGTTCGGGAACGGTCATTGTCATGAGTTCGGATGGTGTGTAGTGCAGCATGCGTGCAAACCGATCACTACAGCGGTGGATGGAGAACGTGTTCCGGTCAAAGAGGAGGATCTTTGCCATCGTCATTCCGCTGTTCGGGTTTCTGGTATTTATGTATTGGCAAGATAGTGCCAGTTTGACTGTGAGGATTCCGGGCACACTGTCCGCGCGCGAACGTTCGACCGTGGAGCCGGAACGGATTTTCGCCATATCGCATAGCGGATTTAAAACGGCTGAAGTATAAGATCGTCTATGCGACCCAGGACCGTGGTCAATGTTGCGATGAGCGCTGACGGTAAACTCTCCACGCGCGAGCGGCGGCAGGTGAAGATCTCAGGAAAAGAGGATTTTCTTCGCGTCGACCGGCTCAAAGCGGAATGTGATGCGGTGATGGTCGGTATCGGCACTGTGCTTGCCGATGACCCGTCGCTCACGGTCAAGGATGCCGGGTTAAAGGAGCTCCGGCACTCGTCTGGCATGGATGAGCACCCGGTCCGGGTGGTGATTGATAGTACCGCACGGACTCCGCCCGATGCGTCAGTCTTAACGAAAGGCAGCGGCAAGCGTGTCGTTGCGGTTTCATGTCGCGCGAAACAGGAACAGATTGCCCAATTGAGAACGCGTGCAACCGTTATCGTCGCGGGTGAGAAGGAGGTTGACCTCGCAACCGTGATGGATGAACTCGGCACCATGGGGATCTCGCGCGTCATGGTTGAAGGTGGGGGAACGCTGATCGCAGCACTGTTTGCAGCCGGGCTTGTCGATGAAGTCTACACGTTTGTCGGCAACATCATCATCGGCGGGAAAGATGCCCCGACCCTCGCGGATGGCGTGGGGTGTGTGAAGGAGTCTGAGTTCACGCGCCTTGCCCTTATCGATGCCATCTGTATAGATGACGGGATTCTCCTGCACTGGGATGTCGTGCGCTAAAAGGGGACGGTGAGGAGACGGTTCATCTCCCCTCAGCCATGCACCTTGTATCCCATTGGCTGATCGACAATGGTATAGATGTCGCCTGACATCATCGTCACTACGACCCTGACCCGGTCGGTGCCATTCGTCCCTTCGAGTTCGAGCGTTGCGCCCTTTACCGGTTTCTCAAGTGTGCCGGATACAACCGAGGTGTCCGGATGGGTGACAGACACATCAATCTTTGAGACCAGGTTCATGCCTTTCCCGCCATTGAACGTCGCAATGATGGTGGTCGCGTAGGTGCCACCTTTCTCGACGCTGACCGATACTGCGGTTGCCGAAGGCATCGCCTGTGTGGATCCGGGAAGGATGGGCACGGTCGGGATCGTTGTGGGGATGGGGGTTATTGTTGTGTTTTCTGTCGGTATCGCTGTCGGGACCGGTGTGGAGACTGATGACTGCGGGGCAGAACCGATACAACCGGCTGCGAGGATGCCAAAAGCAAGGATGAACAGGACGCCAAAGAGTGCCGTAAAACGCATACTACACCATGCTTTACCGGAGTATAACAGAATTCCGGCAGGGGAACAGGTTTTTCCCGTACCGGTCTGATCCGAGCCGGGCAGGTCCCGCACGTCGCGGTGTCCGCGTGTATCCGGTGTAATGGGATCAATTTTTGAGATTACCGGAATGTTTTGACGGAATCCTGTTCGCTGTTCCCCATCTACCGCAGAGGAAGTTTTGTCGGAATCGAATGAGAAGAAATAGAAGGGGATCAATGATCCGGTCACGCTGATCCCATCGGACTTCCCGCGTCTGCCGGGACAGCGATAAGCGTCTCGATATCCATCCGGTCCGCTCGTTTCAGGATCACCTGCATCGCCACTTTTTCATCGGGTGCGTCAAAGATGACGACCGTGTCGTACCTGCCGAGCGTCCAGTACATGCTCACGTACCGGACCTGGCATTTCTTGTCCTCCTCAATGTCAATCATGTTCCGTGCGACAACCTCTTTTGTCAGGGTGGTTTTGAATTTTACCAGTGTTTTTACAGCGTCGCTCATACCCTCCGTCAGCGAATAGTAGCCCTGTGGGAGGAAGGTTCAATTGATTTGCGTGGGGAATACACCACTTGCATCAGGTCAGATATGACAGGATCTCCCGTGTCTTATCATCCCGTTGGACTCTACGGGGTTGTGCCGGAGGGCAACGCTCATCATCCCCCATCAGAGATACTGATACACGTACATCGCAGTGCTGGTGCTTGCGGCAGTCTTCATTCTCGTTGCTGTCCGGCAGGTGGGCAGGTTCAACCTGAAAATCTGGCAGATCATGCTCGGCGGAGCGGTGGCGGTCCTCGTTACCGGGCAGATTTCGCCAACCGATGCCCTGCGAGCAATTAACCTGGATGTGATGCTCTTTTTATTCGGCATGTTTGTTGTCGGTGAAGCGCTTGTCATGAGCGGGTATCTCTTCGCTGTCGCGGACCGGTTCTTTGGGAGAACCAAGAACACCGACCAGCTCGTCCTCGCGCTCCTCTTTGGCATGGGTATCTTGTCTGCGCTCCTGATGAACGATACGCTCGCAATCATCGGCACCCCGCTCGTCCTGGGGCTTGCTGCCCGGTTCCGGGTCTCCCAGAAACTGCTGCTCCTTGCGCTCGCGTTTGCTATCACGACCGGTAGCGTGATGAGCCCTATCGGTAACCCCCAGAACCTGCTCGTTGCGGTGAACAGCGGTATGGGTGCACCCTTCATCACATTCGGGCTGTATCTTGTGATCCCGACATTTGCCTGCCTTCTCGTGACCTTCCTGTTCCTGCGCCTGTATTTTCCGGAGGAGTTTCACCCGTGTCCTTCCGGCGCGCTGGAGGACGTGACGCCCGATACTGAGCTCACCCGCATTGTGAAGTGCTCCCTTGTGATACTTGTCCTGCTTGCAGCGGTCAACATCGTTGTCTCCCTTTTTGGGAGGGGCATGCTCGTCCCGCTGCCGCTGATCGCGGTTATTTCGGCGCTTCCTGTGCTGCTCTTCTCGCGCAAGCGGTTGACCGTAGCGAGGCAGATCGATTGGTGTACGCTTGTCTTCTTTGCCGCGATGTTTGTCGTGATGGAGAGCATCTGGCAGAGCGGGTTCTTCCAGCAGTTTGTGGGCGGTGGCGGGATGGTTGCCGTCCCGGCAATTCTTACATCGAGCGTGGTGATCAGCCAGTTCATCTCAAATGTTCCCTTTGTCGCCCTCTTTTTGCCGATGATCCTCCAATCCGGCGGGACGACGAGCCAGCTCATGGCGCTTGCTGCCGGGAGCACAATTGCGGGCAACCTCACGATCCTTGGGGCGGCGAGTAACGTGATCATTATCCAGCAGGCGGAGAAGGAGGGTGCTACGCTCACCTTCCTGGAATTTGCGAAGGTAGGGATACCCCTGACGCTCGTGCAGGTTGGGATCTATTGGGTGTTTTTATGAAAATGCCTCGTGGCATTTTCATACTGTACCTGTAACGTGTCTGTTCATCCAGGTTCGGTTGTGTATGACGCAGGTTGCCCCCTGGTTGTTGGGCGCACAAAAATGAACATGACGGAGGGGCAATCCCTCATTATGCAGGAATGGGTCAGGTGCGGTATTTATTGCCGACAGAGAAGGCTTTGCCGACCACCGTGCCCGTGACAAAATATTCCATGCGGATGGGATCGTACCCGATTGCCTTTAAGAGAGCAATGTCTGGCTTCCCGTCTGCTCCCAACACAGATTCATCGCATTTCACATCCAGAATCTCGCCGATGAATTGGGTGTGGGACCCGATCTCAACGGTGTTTGTAACCCGGCATTCGAGCACAACGGGGCATTCCTCGACATAGGGGGCGTCAACGTGCTCTGCCCTGACGGGAGTGAGCCCGGTCTTCGTGAACTTGTCGGTATCCGCCCCGGAGACGATCCCGAAGAAGTCTGTCTCCGCCATCTGGTCGACCGAGGGAATGCTGATCGTGAACACTTTCGTTTCGATGAGGTTCTTGTGCGTGTAGCGCGACGGGCGGATGGAGACTGCAATGCCGGGCGGGTCTGAAGAGCAGATGCCACCCCATGCGGCTGCCATCACATCAGGTCTGTGTTGACTGTCATAGGTCCCGACGAGAAAGACCGGGAGGGGGTAGGCAACAGTGCGTGCCCCAAGTGAACGTTTCATGCCGGGTTCATTGGCGTGCCGGATAAAAAATTGTTGCGGGAAACGATCGATGCCTTCACGTGTCATTTCCGATGGGAACACTCTCCCGGTTTTGCCAGATTGGGGGGTGGGCTGGCGGCGCGAACACAAATGTGAAGAAAAAATACATCACCATCTACCCGAAGGGCGACTTCAATCATAATTGGGAGGTGGAGATCAGGGACATTTCCCTTGTCGCGTATATAGTCGTCAACCGGGCACCTGCCCAAGTGCCTGATGGGGACTTCAACGCGAATATCTTTGTGGATATTGGAGACACGGAGAAGACCGCGTATTTCGTGGTAAAGAAGATTCCGGAACTGTGATTTTCTCCGCCAAAGATACAGTATACACTTCCGGCAACCTAACGAGTCCATGATAGGGTATCCCCCCAAGGTCCCCCTTTGGGGGGTATGCCTTCCGAACCGGGCAGGGGGTGCCTGTTTTTTTTCCAGCCGGGGCACCCCCCTCCCCCCTCTCGCCAACGTGCATGAAGGGGAACCCCCCACCAGGGTACCCAAGGTGGCACCCCCCTCCCGTTTTCCAGGCAGGGTTTTACGTCGGAGAGCACAGTTTTTGTTTGCTCCAAAATGAGAACGAGACCCCACCCCCCACCGATCTTTTAGGGAGGGGGGTGCCTGTCCGGCGCTCCTGGGGGGTGGGGGTACCCCCACCTTCGCGTCACCAGTCAATGACCGGTACCCCCGCCACAGTACCCAAAGGGACCCCCCAGTCATCGACAATTTTCCCGCT
>JAQTSH010000058.1 GCA_028711405.1 Methanoregula sp. | reverse complement strand
TCCCTCCAGAAGTACAGATTGGCTTCTTTTGCCTGATTGAACCGGTATTTTAAGAATTCAGTAACAATCAGCGATTCAAAGAGACCCCCTTTCAATGGATGGTAGCAGATAGTATCCGGGTTCTGTATTCCTGCCAGGTGCACGGCAAGCCCGGGATCGGTGAAATAGAGTTTGGGCATCTTCACAAGTCGCTTATTGAAATTTTTATAATGAGGTCTGACAAGGATTATGATACATGATGTTTCGAGAAGCGACAGCCACTCTTTTACCGTATTATGCGTAATCCCACAATCGTGTGCCAGAGAAGAATAATTCACAATCTGCCCGTTCCTGAAGGCACACATCTTCATAAAAGTCTGGAATGTCGAGAGATTCTGCACTTGTTTTAACTGGCGCAGATCACGTTCAATATACGTTTGAATATACGACGAATAAAAATCCGCCGGCTCGATCGGATTACTATACAGTCGGGGAAAGAAACCGCGATAGAGATAGTCTTCGTACCTTTCGATGGCAATTCCCTCGCGAAAAAGCTCTCTCATCGAGAGGGGTAATAACCTGATGATCCCAACACGACCGGCAAGTGACTGGGAGATGCTCTCCATCAATAAAAAATTCTGGGAGCCGGTCAGAATAAACTGCCCGGGTTTGTTGTACTTGTCCAATACACCCTGAAGATATGAAAAGAGTTCCGGAACTCTCTGTACTTCATCAATAACTGCACCGTTCCGCTCAAACTGTGCCAGAAAGCTCCGTGGGTCCTCCTCAGCAAAGGCACGGGTATCGGGATCTTCCAGGAGGACATAGGGTTTATCGGGAAATACCGATCTGACAAGTGTTGTCTTTCCTGACTGGCGAGGACCGATGACAGATACTGCAGGAAATCCATCTGCAAGTTCTTTGAGTTTTTTTTCTGCATCCCTTTTTATCATGGCTGATATCCTCATTCAATATTGGACAAATTGTAAATTACTTTCTCAATTTGCCAGTCAGGTATATGACCGGCATACTATAAAATCTACCATCAAGACCCAGTCACTAAAAAAATGTTCATGGTAGATCAGCCCCAGGAACCCATGGATAGTGTGATATCCATAGCAGGCCATAGCAGGGAACCGCCTCATATACGGGCAACCCATCACCATCACTTTGTATATTTATGACTATTCACCGGTGGGTATGCCCCTTACTCATCAAAAAGAAACGGTTTACGATGTGCTGAGCCTTTCCACTTACTCATAAGAAATGTCGGCAAGCCAAAAAAAAGCGTGCTGTGCGAGTGCGTTATCCAGCACATCGATCCTCCACGGGCATTGAAGTTTTTCAGAGTCTATTGTGAAGAACTCCTTAATTCAACATCGATTTGAAGCATTTTAGAAAAAATCTGTTCTCATGTCCGTCGTGAAAAGGGTGCTCGTACTCCAGATCCATTTCGGTTGTGTTATATGTTAGCATGCTACAAGTTAACAGGATACAATGTTTGGATTGCCAACACTTACCATCACACTCGTTGGAGGATGTTTCATTCTTATCGTGCTTGCATTGCTGTACTGGGGACTCACGTTTAAGGAGATCCCTTCATGATCGATCCTGTCGCGGCGATACTCGTCGTCATTTATTGTATTGCGATGATCGCGATTGGCGTATGGGCGTCAAAAAAGATCCAGAACATGAGCGATTATGTCGTTGCCGGCAGATCTCTGGACTTCTGGGTCTTCACCCTGCTCATGATCGGTTCGGTCTGTTCCGGGATGTCTCTTCTGGGAGTCTCCGGGCTCGGGTACAAGTTCGCATGGCCCACCATCTGGGAGCAACTTGCGGTTCCGCTCTCGATTGCGTTCTGTATCATCTTTTTTGGTGTTAAGATGCATACGGTCGCAAAAAAATCCGGTTACATGACCGTGCAGGACTATCTCGCTCACCGGTTTGAGAGCCAGAAGTCACTTAGAGGTATGAGCGCCGCTGCCGGGATTGTCGTCTCCATGATCTATCTTGCCGGGCAGTACACAGCGATCAGCATCGTCCTCATGTGGCTCTTTGGGTTCCCGCACTGGTTGGCATTGATCATCGGTGCGGCGATCGTCACGGCATATACTGTTATCGGGGGACTCTATGCGGTTGCCTGGACAACGCTCGTGCAGGGGCTCATCCTCATCATCGGCGTTCTTATAATGGCTCCGATCGTGATCATGGCAGCCGGGGGATTCACCAATATCAACGAGGTGATGGCAGCGGTCAATCCGTCCAATGTCGATCCATGGGTGACCGGTGCGAGTGCGGTCTTTACGCCGGATTACATCATCTCGTTTGCGCTCCTGCTCACGATCGGGCTTGCGTGCGCTCCCCACGTGATCAACAATATTCTCTGTGCAAAGGATGTGAAGTACTTCAAATGGGCACCGCTCATCGCGTTTGTCCTTTATGCAGTTGTCATGTTCCTTTTGAAGTTTGCCGGGTTTGCCGGTATTGTCCTTGTGAATAACGGAACGTTGGTGCTGCCCAATGTCCCCAACGCTTCCGACTTCATCTTCGTCTATGGAGTCCAGTCTGCCCTCCCCAGCATGTTGCTCTGGGGTATCTTTGCGGTGATAGTCCTTGCCGCAGTCATGTCCACGACCGACCGGCTCATGCTGACTATCGGGACGTATTTCTCGTGGGACATTTACAAGAAGATCTTAAAACCCGGTGCCCCGGACAAGCAGGTGCTTCTCGTCAGCCAGATTTCGGTGTTCGTTGCCGCTGTTGTCACGCTGATCCTTGCCATCAGCCCGCCGGATATGCTGGTCTGGCTCATCTGGGCTGGGATTGGAATCATGTTTGCCACGTTTGCGGTGCCGCTGCTTGCCGGGCTGTACTGGCGGCGGGCAACACGGGAAGGCGCACTCGTCTCCATGGCACTTGGCTTGATTGCTTCGCTTGTCTTTGGCGGGATCTCCTATTTCAAGCTGGCAAAACTGCCTATGCACTTCTCGTTCTATGCGTTCGTTATCGCGGTTGTAGCGATGATCGTTATCAGCCTCCTCACAAAACAGACAAATGAAAAGGTGCTGGACGAGACGATGACCGGATGGTATATCCGGAAATAATTTCTTTTTGGAACCACGCAATTTTGGATCTCTCCGGTTATCCTGTTTGATTCACCGGTCCAGTCCAGTCTTTTCGGGATAATTCCCGCAACGGAATCGTTGCTATCAGATCGGCGAGCGGGCAGGTGGTAATCATATGCGAGGGAGTGTTCGTGCTTTTTTTGGAATTATGTCAAGCCATCCCCTTTCCCCCACCATGAACCATATAAATTTCCCCCGCCCATGTATGAACCGTGACAACAGCAATTCTGGGGGGCGGATTATCCGGGCTGATGCTTGCCCGGCTCCTGCATGAACAGGGTGAACCAGTCATCGTGCTGGAAGCAGAGCAGGCGTACGGGGGATTATGCCGCTCGGTATCAGAGCAGGGCTTCACGTTCGATCGCGGGGGATCGCATATCATCTTCTCGCGGGATGCGGAAGTGCTCGCATTCCTGCGCCGGATGATCGCGGGCAACGAGCAGAAAAACGACCGGCATACGAAGATTTTCTACAAAGACCGGTATGTCAAATACCCGTTCGAGAACGGGCTATCAGATCTCCCCATTGACGACCGGTTCTTCTGCATCAGCGAATTTGTGAAAACCCTTATCGCAGTCGAGAAGGGCGAACTCGCCGCTCCCGCAAACTTCCGCGAATGGATCTACCACACGTTCGGCAAAGGGATCGCCGAATGCTACATGGTGCCGTACAACGAGAAGATCTGGAAGTTCCCGACCGACCGGATGTCCCTGCACTGGGTGGACGGACGGATCCCCCGTCCCCCGGTCGATGACGTGATCAAATCAGCGATCGGCATCGAGACGGAAGGCTACACCCATCAGTCTGTCTTCTCATACCCGCTCGATGGGGGTATTGAAGCCCTCGTCCGGGCGATCGCCATACCGGTTGAAGCATTCACGAGAACCGGATTCCGGATCTCATCCGTGCGCCGAAAAGGAGACGAATGGTTGATCAGCGATGGAACCACTACCCTCCGGGCGGATCACGTCATCTGCACGATGCCCGTCCAGCACCTGGTTGCCGCACTGGATGATGTCCCGGCACCGGTGGTATCAGCGGTGAACGCGCTCAAGTACAATGCGCTCGCCTGCGTCAACATCGGCATCCGGGGCACGGTACCTGACATCTCGTGGCTCTATGTCCCTGACCCGGCGCTCGGGAAAACGAACCGGATCTCGTTTCCCTCCAGTTACAGCCGGCACGTCGCACCGGAAGGGTGCAGCGCAATCCTCTCCGAGATCACATACCAGCCGGGGGATGAAGTAGCGCACCAGACCGATGCTGTGCTCATCGAGGAAGTCATCGGAACGCTCGAAGCCATGCAGATCCTGAAACGTGACCAGATCGTGTACTCCTCAGTTGAACGCCAGCCATTTGCCTACGTTGTCTATGACCTCGACTACCAGAAGAATATCGCAACCGTCCGGGATTACTGCACAACGATTGGCATCCCGCTCGTCGGGCGGTTCGCCCAGTTCGAGTACCTGAACATGGACGGGTGCGCACGGAGCGTCCTTGATTTTGTGGGTTCACGTTCGCACCGTTAGCCGGCAGGTTTCCTCCACTCTCTTTGCCCCGTTGTGTGACATCACGCTTATTACCCGCCAGCCTAAAAATATACAGCAGCCTTATACAGGAGTCCCGCCGCCATGATCTCGGTCATCATCCCAACCTTTAACGAAGAAGAAAATATTGCCCAGTGTCTCGTCTCGCTCTCTCACCAGACCGTGCCAAGGAACGAATACGAGATCATTGTCGTAGACGGCGGGTCAAAGGATGCCACCTGCGAGATTGCAAAGAAGTACGCCGATCACGTGTTCACCCAGACCAGTAAGAAGGTCGGCGGGGCAAGGAACGACGGGGTCATGGTCGCACAGGGCGAGATTGTCGCCACCACGGATGCGGACTGTATCCTGCCGTCGGACTGGATCGCCCGGATTAAAAAGGATTTTTCTCATGCAGCGGTTGTCCAATGCTATGGTCCGGTCTATCCTATCGAAGAGGGTCTGGGCAATAAATTCTCCCTTCTCCTTGCGAACACGTTCTCGCGAATCGGGTATTACAGCCGGACCTTCTACTACACGCTGGGGTGCAACACCGCGTTCCGGAAATCGGCATTTATCCATGCGGGGATGTACCGCTGTATCGATGCAGGTGATGACCTCGAGATCGCGATGCGGTTAAAAAACGAGGGAAAGATCCTGTTCGATGGCAGGCTCAAAGTCGGGTTCTCCATGCGCCGCTACCAGCAGTTCGGGACCGTAAGTTCTCTCTATGAATGGGTGTACATCGTTGCTCATGGCGGGGAATCCGGAAAATACGCGTACAGCCAGAAGAAATACAAGTGAGATCATGCCTCTCTCGTTCGTGAGCTATCTATGATCACTGGTGCGCCAGACAACAATCCGTCGATGCAGCAGGAGCAGATCATCCATGAGTATATCGCGGCATTCAACCGGAGTGAGTTTGCCGTTCTGTTGGGCATGCGGATTCTCGATGCCTGTGACGGGTACGCACGGGTGGAGATGGACTGTGCCGGCAAATTGAATCCGGATGCAGTCGCCCATGGCGGTGCCATCTTCTCGCTGGCAGACCAGGCATTTGGGATCGCGGCAAACTGTACAGGAGTCCACCGGGTCGCCGTCTCTGTGCATATCCAGTATCTCGCACCGGCAAAAGGAGCGCTCGTTGCCGTCGCACAGCGGGTGAAGGACAATACCCGGTGTGACACGTACCGGGTGATCGTCTCGGAAGGCACGCGGACGGTTGCCACGTTCGACGGGGTCGCCTTCCGGATCACTCCGGATCCCCACACGGCATAACCCAATCTCTCCTCCCGTATCAATACCTGCATATTTATGTTCTTTCAGGCTCCCATACTCACCCATGACGGTTGAGAGTGAAGCTGTGGCATCTGTCGCCCGGCTCATGGCACTTGCTGCCCGCACTGCACCAAAAGCGAAAGGTGTGGATACCATTCTCGTGCATATATCAGAAGGAGAGGAACTGGCACACCTATCGAACGTGATGACCGCGTTCGGCACCACCCATCACTTAGGGTTTTTCCTGCGCGACGCACTGAACATTGCCGCAAGTGATGCCTGTGTCTTTGTGGGCGTGAAAGGGGATGTTGTCGTAGGTGTGAACTGTGGAGCCTGTGGGTTTGTGTCGTGTGCCGGGCTGGAGAAGGCGATCACCAAAGGGCGTAACGAGTCAACGCCGTTTGCCGGACCGAACTGTGCGATACGGATGACCGATCTCGGAGTCGCGGTCGGTTCAGCGGTGAAGACCGCACAGATCCACAATGTCGATAACCGGGTCATGTACAGCGCAGGAACCGCTGCGATGGAACTGGGGCTTCTGGGCGAAGGGTGTACAGTTGCCTACGGCATCCCGCTATCAGTCTCCGGGAAGAATATCTATTTCGACCGTCCGCACAAGGGTTGAGAAAACATGGTAATCATGAAGATACGCGGGGGAGATCTCGATCTTGTCGAATACGAGTTCGGGACATTTGCACCGGGCGAACAACTTCATACGCTTGGATTGGAGGAGAAGAAATTCGCTTTAAAACCGGTCAAAGGCACGGTCACGGTGAAAGCACCGGCTCGCATTCACCTGACCGTGCTCGATATGAACCGGTTTGCGCCGGATCACCCGGGCGGGGGCGGATGCGGGTTTGCGATCCAGTGTTATTGCACGGCGGAAGTGACCTGCACCAGAAAGGGGCTTGTCATTGATTATTCCCGCGCGCCGATCGTCGAAAACTTTGTGGCGGTCTTCTCCCGTGCAGTGGGATATACCGGCGGCTTCCGGATAAAAGCGACCGATCACCAGCACCAGCATGTGGGTCTGGGTTCGACAAGCACAGTCATGATTGCGATCGCGACCGCACTCAATGAAGCGGTGGGTTCACCGCTCACGAACAACGAACTCCGCCAGCTCATCGGGCATAATTATGTTGAAGAGACCGCAGACGGGAAGATCGCGTTCGGGTTTGAGACCGGCGTCGGTCCGGCGGTCACCACCCATGGCGGGATGGCGATCATGGGGGATGAACTCACGCTGGTCTACCACCATCCCTTTGCCGAGGGTAAACAAGTGTATATCCTGATACCCCCCACGGACATTTCGTCCGCCGGCACGCAGGAATTCAACCTCTTAATGAACAAGGCGCGGACACTCGATTACCGGGACCGCGAGCTCAAGGCATACCTCTTTTTGATGGATCTCATCCCGGCGCTCGAACGGGACGACCTGAAGAAGTGCGGAGATGTGATCTGGGAGATCGAGTTCCGGGGCTCCAAACGGGCAGAAGTCGAGCACCACAGTTACCGGATTTACCACTATATGAGCCAGCTGCGGGAGAAGAACCTTGAGTTTGTCGGGATGAGCTCGGTTGGACCCTCCATTGCGGTGGTGACCGATCTCCCGATGGGAGCCATGAAGAAATTGCTCAAACCGATGGGGCTTACGATCGCTTTTACCACACAGGTTGACAATACCGGGATGGTTCTCACGCACAGGAAATGATCAACACCCCTTATTTTTTATTCATCCCGTATACTGACGACCCCGGACTTCCGGTTTCTTTTAAGAACCGGGTATGGATTTTCCTGAGCCGTTGTACGGTATGGAACCGGCATTGCCGTTTTCACTTGAAGCCGGAATCTGCATCCCGTCAGGGTTTGCCGGATCCTGCAAATACGAAATGGGTTTTGATCTCAGGGACTGATCCGGTTGAACGGATGCATGGCTTTACATCGGAATCTCCCCCAATTCTTGTACCGCGATCCGTGTGTGAACGCAGCCAGCGATTGTTGGGGGTGTGTTCCTGATCATCGTGTGCGGTACCGATAGTGTGCCCATGCGGGGGTATTGGGAGAGACCGCGATATGCCGGACGGGAATCTCCCTGTAGGGTAATGGATCAAATTCCGTCTGGTTAAAGGGCGTGATGATGAAATGAGTCAGGGAACAATATGGATAATCTCTCTTGCCTGCGTCGTATGCATAGCGGGTCTTAGTGTTGTCCCGGCACAGGCATTCACTGCGGACTCCCTCGCGATCACCATCGATACGAACGGGAATGCCGTTGCAGACTTCCGGTTCACGCTTGAGGGCTTCATCGAGAACGCCATCCCGCAATCGATGCTGGAAGCCGAACTCACGAAAGGATTGACGACAAGTGGAGAGCCGCCACAGGTGCTCTCGTTCGACCGGAGCAGCGCCACGCTTCTTGTGAAAAATTTCGCGGAAAAAGTGGATGTGCCGACGGGAACCGAATACCGAACGACACAGCTGGACTTCCGGAAAGCCGAGATCGCGGTGAAAAATTCAGCGTTGAATGGCGTCATATCGGCAGATTTCTCACCCAAGAAGATGGTTGTGACCTTCCCGGATGGTTATACCCGTGAATTTTCTGATTTTTCCGGGTTGCCCGCGCTCAAACACACGGTCATCGATCCACAAAAACAGGCTGCTTCTGATCAACCACCGACAGGGACGATCTCGATCATGTCCTCCCCGTCCCATGCC
>JAQTSH010000057.1 GCA_028711405.1 Methanoregula sp. | reverse complement strand
GATGAGACTGTCCATCTCCCGAAACTTCATGTACTGCTGCTGCATGTCATCATCCATGATACAGGTCTCATGCTCCTGGCAGAACAGCATCTCGTTACATGCCTGGAAATCGAGGTTCGCGACAACCACCTTCTCCACCTCGCACCCGGCTGCCTTCGCCCCAGCGAGCGCCTGGTCGAGGAGGATCGCGGTGTTGCCTTCCACGAGAGGGCTTCCCAGTAAACCGATGATCTTTCGTCCCATAGTAGTAACTGGCATATCAGTTCGATATAGTTTTGCATCACAGGAACAAGACCCGCGGAACCGGAAAAGAATGTGGATGTACCATGACAACTGATAAATACTTTTAAAAGAATGAGGAGTTTGGTGATTGAACTGACAGAGCAGAAGACCTACAGCGCAGGACAAAGTGTCGGACCAGGAAAATATGTCTGCATCGATTGCGGCAAGGAGCTCACGCTCGACAAGAGCGAGCAGGATCTTCGGAAGTGTCCGTCGTGCTCGTGCGAGGAGTACCAGTGCTTCCCGATGACACACATCCGCCCGGATGTCAAGACCCCGGAGGATGCAAAGAACCCCCCGAAACGGGGCAAGAGCAACATGTAACATCCTCACTTATTTTTCAACCAGTACCGCCAGTGTGAATTCCGGGTGTATACGATTCGAAGGGGTTGTGACTGCCTCGCGGAGTCCCGCCCCACCGTGCATGCCCGGTCAGATGAGACAAAAGGTCAGCGGATTATGGTGAACGTAACAGACGAAGGGCAGATCTTCCGGTGTGAGATCTGCGGGAATGTGGTCATGGTACAAGAGGCAGGCGGCGGGGAGCTGGTCTGCTGCGGTGAACCGATGCAACTGGAGAGTGACTGATCATGGCAAAAACACAAAAAACAGAGAAAACCAAGAAGCCGGACAAGCGGTTGGAACACCTGGAGAAGTCGATCGGGAAAGTCCCGAAATTCTTTAAGGATCTGACCGAAAAGGATCCCGAGATGTACGAGCTCGTCATGAAGTTCGAGGAGCACATCTGGGACGACGGGGCGTTGACACGAAAGACGAAGAAACTGATCGCGATTGCAATCGCTGCCGCGCTCCGCGACCAGCACGCGGTCCGCGCCCAGATCGCAGGGGCGGCAAATGTCGGCGTGACAAAAGAGGAGGTCGAAGAAGCGCTCCGGGTTACGTTCCTCCTCTCGGGGATGCCGGCATATGTCTACGGAAAAGCGCAGCTTGACGAAGTGATGAAGTGACCGGGCGGGATACGATGGACGAGGCTTGCATCACGCTCCCGGCACTGGGAGAGCCGGCGCCGGACTTTACAGCGGAGACGACGCACGGGCAGATCAAACTGTCGGACTACAAGGGGAAGTGGGTGGTGCTCTTCTCGCACCCTGCTGACTTTACCCCGGTCTGTACCACCGAGTTTATCGCGTTCGGGGCGATCTATGACGAGCTCTGTGCGCTCAACGTGCAGCTCATCGGGCTCTCGGTTGACAGCATCTCTGCGCACCTCGCATGGGTGCACGCGATCAAAGAGAAGATGGGTGTCACGATTCCCTTCCCAATCATTGCCGATCTCAGTATGAATATCGCAAAGAAGTTCGGCATGATCCATCCCGGGCAGAGCATGACCGCTGCGGTCCGGTGCGTCTTTTTCATTGACGACAAGGGCATCATGCGGGCGATGATCTATTACCCGCTCCAGAACGGGCGGTTCATGCCCGAGATCATCCGGCTGGTGAAAGCACTCCAGACGACCGATACATACCGGGTCTCAACCCCTGCCAACTGGCAGCCGGGTGACAAGGTGGTCGTACCGCCGCCCAAGACCGCAGCGGAGATGGAGAAACGCCCCACCGAGGGGTACGAGTGCAAAGACTGGTACCTCTGCTTTAAAAAAGTGTGAGGGCTGGTATCCTTTTTTTTATTCCGTCGATTATACGTGAGTTGACTGGCGACAGTCCGTAGATGGGACTTCCTCCGTGTGACCAGGGCGTTGGGCGATCACGAGCATAGCGGAACGTTTATAGATCCGGCATACAAAATAATCACTATCAGAAGAACAGTTACCGGTGTTACATATCCATGAAAGTTGCATTTGAAAACGAAGAGTATCTTAAAAATCTGATCGAGACGCTCCAGACGGGAGTCCTGATCATCGATGCAGAAACACACCAGATCCAGTATGCCAATCCGATGGCACTCTCTGTCATCGGGGCTCCGGAGGAGATCGTCCTCGGGCAGATCTGTCATAAGTTTGTCTGCCCCGCTGAAGTCGGTAAATGCCCGATCACCGATCTCAAATTCACGGTGGACAATGCCGAGCGAATCCTCCTGAACGTCCGTGGAGAAAAGATTTCCATTATAAAAAGTGTGAAAAGCACCACGATCGAGGGGAGGAAACTACTCATCGAGACCTTCGTGGATATCAGCGAACGAAAACGGATGGAGGATGCCAACGCGCAGCTGATCCGCGAGCTCGAGATGGCGAACGCCGAACTCCGGGACTTTGCCTATATCGTCTCCCATGACCTGAAGGCACCCCTCCGTGCGATTGCCTCACTCTCCCAATGGTTGTATGCCGACTATAAGGACAAGTTTGACGACGACGGAAAAGTCCAGCTGGACCTTCTTGTCAACCGGGTCAACCGGATGCAGAGCCTGATCGAGGGGATCCTCGAGTATTCACGTGTGGGAAAGGTCTCGAAAGAGAAGGAGTCAATCAACGCGAACCTGCTGGTAAAGGAAGTGATTGACAGTCTCTCCCCTCCCTCACATATCAGCATTCTTATCGATGCCCCCCTTCCCCGTGTCCAGTACGAGAAGACCCGGTTCCGCCAGGTCTTCTCGAACCTGATAGGAAATGCAATCAAGTACATGGACAAGGAGGAAGGAGAGGTACATATCGGGTGCATCAGCGACGGGAAGTTCTGGAAATTTTCTGTCGCGGACAATGGACCTGGCATCGAAGAAAAATACCATGATCTGGTCTTCCAGATATTCCAGACCCTCCATGCCCGTGACGATATCGAGAGCACCGGCATCGGACTTACCATCGTAAAGAAGATCGTTGAGACGAATGGTGGAAAGATATGGATCGAATCCGAGCCCGGGAAGGGGAGTACCTTTTACTTCACTATTCCCCAGGCTGCTACCGAACCGGATGAAGTTTGCGGGGGATGCGGGGGGTGTTGCCTGTGACAACGATAAAATCGATCCTTCTTGTCGAGGATGATATTGTCGATATGATGTCCGTCAAACGGGCATTGAAGGATCTCAACGTGAGAAATCCCCTGTATCATGTCGAAAACGGCGTCGAGGCACTGGAATTTCTCAGGGATAAAAAGAACCAGAAGCCGACGATCATCCTGCTCGATCTCAACATGCCCAGGATGGGAGGTATCGAATTTTTATCCGTTATGAAAAATGATGAAGAGATCCGGCGGATCCCGGTCGTCATCCTCACCACCTCACGGGCAGAATACGACAAGATCCAGACCTACGAGCTGGGGATTGCCGGGTATATGATCAAACCCGTCGACTACCAGCAGTTCATCGAAGTGATTAGGGCATTATGTTTGTACTGGACACTGAGCGAAGTAGCGGATGAATGAAGGATCCGTAGGCGTGACAGGAGTGAGCACTCCCGGAGTCATATCGTCAAAAGCACCTTCAGGCTGAACCGTTCACGGTGCCGGGGTTAACGCAGACCGACGGGACACGGAGGAAACCCCGGCATCCATCACAGCGGCGCCCAGAACGTCACCTTGTCCCGTAATTCCTGTAACGTGTAGGGTTTTGGCAGGGTATCAGAGAATCCATAGTGCTGATAATCTGCCAGGATCGGATCATGGGAGTACCCACTCGAGACCAGGATGGGGATATCGGGGTCCCGCCCGCGGAGCAGCTTCACCGTCTCCTTACCCCCCATCCCGCCACGGACGAGGAGGTCAAGGATCACAAGGGCATACTGCCCGCCCGTGCTCCGCGCTGCATCAAAGAGGGCGACCGCATGCGCCCCGTCAGGCGCACTGTCCACCGTGTACCCGAGTGGTTCGAGCATCAACGCGAGCATCACGAGGATCATCGCTTCATCATCCATGATGAGCACCCGGTTGCCCCGTGATCGCGACACCGGTGCAGCACGTGCCGCCACCGGTTCGTCCAGTACCGGAAGCGAGATGACCACGGTTGTTCCGATACCCGGGGTTGATTCAATGCGAAGCGACCCGTTATGCCTGATGATGATGGAATTGGCAATCGTCAGCCCCAGTCCCCGCATCTCGTCCTTTGTGGTGAAGTAGGGTTCAAAAACCCTGTTCATTATCGCGGGGGGGATACCGGCGCCGGTATCTGAGATTTCTATCACCACCCGGCGCCCGGTCTCCGCGTCCCCCTCATCTGCGAAGGCACGAATTATAAGGTGCCCGGCGGTATCCATCGCCTCAATCGCATTTTTTATGACCTGGTGGATGGCAATGCCCAACTGAGCGGGATCGGCATACACAACGGGAAGGTGGGGCGCGATATCATAATTCAGTTGAATTGTACCGCCTTTGATGTAACCCCCCGGCACACTCCGGAGAAACGAGGCAAGATCCACCTTCTCCCGTACAGGATCCCCGCCCGGCGACAAGGTAAGGAACTGTTTTGAGAGCGCCTTTGCCCGGTCGATCGCCTTCTCCGCCGCTTGCAAACGTGCCCTGACTACCCGTGAATCCTCCGATGCCTCCTGCGCCATCAGGACATTCGAGAGGATGATCGCAAGGATATTGTTCAGGTCGTGAGCGATCCCCCCGGCGAGCTGTCCCAGTGATTCGAGCTGGGATAACCGCTGGCGCTCGGCGTCCCTCTGTACGCTGTCGGTGATATCCCGGAAGACAAACACATGACCCGTCGAACCATCAGGGAGTGGCAGGGCGTTCTTTTGCAGTTCAACGAGCCGATCCTCCCCATTTCCGGGCTGGGTCAGGAGATACCTCCCCTCGGTCTCCTCCTTCTTTGACCCGGCGGTCCCGCTCAGTTCAGGGACCAGCTCATGAGTCGCGGCATTTTTAAAGGGGAGGATCGCGAGGAGGGGCTTTCGGGTCACATCCCCCGGGATCGCGGAGAAGTTTCGTGCATAGGGATTGATGAAGAGGATCTGCCCGGTCCCGTCGGTCGCGATGACGCCGTTGTTGATCGTCGCGAGCGTGATCGCCAGATGCTCCTTCTCAAGCGCGAGCTCCTGTTCCGCCTCCTTCAACCGGGTGATATCGACCGATGCCCACAGGTATCCTAACGGGTAATCCTCTGCATCCAGGATCGAGGAGAGGGTGAGATACTGGAATCCCACCCTGCCGTCCTGTCGCTTCGCGCTGACTTCCCCGTTCCAGACCCCACCGCTCTTTGCCGTGGCGGATGCCGTTTCATATACCACCAGATCCGGAAACAACCGGGAGAGCGAAGAGCCGATGATCTCCTCCCGGCTCCGCCCGGTCTGGACGAGAAGCCCTGCATTGATATAGGTGATTCTCCCATCCGTTCCTGTGATGGCGATTGCGGTCTCGGTCTGCTGGACTGCCGTCTCAAGCGTCCGTAACAGGCGCTCCTGTGCCATGTTGGCGATCGCCTGCTCCACCGACAAATCGAGCATCCGGAGGTACGACCGTTCGAGATCCTTCACGAGATAGTCTGCCGCCCCGTTCTGCAGTGCCTTGACCGCGATCTCCTGGTCTCCGGCACCGGTGATTACGATGAGCGGAATCGATCGCTTGCGGATCTCGTGGATGATATCAAAGACCGTGCCGTCACCGAGATTATAATCGCTCACGATCGCATCAAACGTGCTCCGGGTTAAAACATCGTTCGCCTCATTGCAGGAGCTGACGATCTGGTACTCGTAGGGGTATCCCAGCTCCCGGTTTGTCCGGATAAACGCCATCTGGTCAACCCGATCATCTTCGATGTAGAGGATCTTCCGTTTCCTCTCGGGGGATGGATTTGGGGAGTGGGGACTGGTATCCACGGGTTCACCTGCGAAGAGAGATTCTGAGCTGATCGGCGAGGGATAAAGCCCCCTCCGCCAACCTGCCTGTTTCTTCCGGCTCTACATTAATTCCTGCTGCGTGTTCATTAAAAAAAGATTGGGTAGATCAGATCCTAAAACCGGAGCGTATCACCGGCGAACCTGCCGTGGATGAATGATACCCTCGATCTCCCGCCTGATGAGCTCTTCCGGGGTTGAGCGAAAGACTTCAAAATCCGCTTCAGCCTGGGAAAGCTCCCGCGCCCGCTTCTCAATTGCCGGACGGAGCGTGATCCGTTTCTTTGTGATATCCACCTGTATCCGGTGCAGCTTTGGGATCCCATGCAGCAGCTCCCGCTCGACGGGTTTCATCATCGGCTGGTACTTGTGGATGAGCGCGAGGACATCGGATCGGTCGATCCCCTGTGACGGGTCGAACAAGAAATTGCCTTCCATCTTGTCCCGCCACGCGAGCAGATCGTTTGTCAGGGTGTTGTCGAGCTGGGGAATGCCCAGTAACCGCTTGTGCGTGATATCGGCAGCGGTCGCGATCCCCGCCGACTTCAGGATGTTCTTTAACCCGTCACCGATCCGTGGACTTGAGCAGGTGTCAATACTGCAGCGCGCGAGGAATTTTTTCTGCTGCCGGTCTTTGATCGTCCGCTCAAGTTCGAGGAGTCCGTTCCTGTATCCCCGTTCGATGGACTCAAATTTCCATTTGAGATCCCTGAGATGGTTTGCCTGCTGGAGGAACGCAAAATCCCCTGCCTCTGAGATCCATTTCTTGTTCCACAGGTCCCACAGGTACCGTGCGTTGTCGAGATTCGCCTTTCTCCGTCTCTTCTCCATGTCTGCTGCGCCCGGGTAGAGGAGCAGTGCCGCAACGAGAATCGCAACGGGCAGCACCGAGAGTGAATCGGTGACCATCTCCCCGAGCACCATCACCGCGTAGCCTGCAAGAACCGCGAGGCCGGCGATCTGGCGGAACCTGCGAAGGTCAAGCGATCGTTCTATCGCAGGGGAAAGGGGCACCGGGCGGGATAGGAAGTGCGAGGAGCTGATGGGCGGGATCTGCCCCGGCGGCGGGATCGCCTCCACTTTCTGCCACTCGCGCCTGAGATCGATCTTCGTGATCCGGTCAGCGCTCAAAAACAGGAGTATCCCGGAGCTCTCTTCGAGCTTGCACCACGGGCACGCCGAGAGTCCTGAGTAGTAGGTGTGCACGGAGTCCGCGCTGCACCGCCGCATCCGCTTTTCAAGAAACTCAAGTGCATCCCACCAGTCCCCGGCAACGGGTCTTCCTGTGGGACGGGTACCGGCTTCCGCGAATGCAGACTCAAAAAGCCCGGCAAGCTGGAACGGAACGACCGATAACCCGACGGAGTTCGGTGGCGGGGCGATCGATTTCGACGGGGCATTCTTCCCGTACGCAAACCGGAATTCAGCGATCGCTTTGTCGATGGGCATGTCCTCGGTGCCCGTGTAGACGCCCGAATACGGATGCCTGCCGAAGAAGAGGAGCTGGAAGATCAGGATCGCAAGCCCGAAATTGTCGTGGTTTGCCGTCCGCTCCATATGGAAATCCTTCGAGTGCTGGATCTCGGGCGGGGTGAACTGGGCGACGCCAACCTCGCAGTAGTAGAGCCTGTCGTTTGCCCGGACCTGGAACGAGTCGCAGTCGATCAGCCGGACACATGCCAGGTCGTTCACGAGGATATTGCCCTCGTTCACGTCCCCGATCACGTACCCGAACTTGTGGATCACAAAGAACGCGGCAGCGAGGTTCTTTGCCGTCCGGACGAGAAACCGCCAGTCTGCATGGGGGAAGACCTCTTTTCTCTGCGTCGGTCCGTATACCGTGTGCACCGGTTCGTAATCGGCGATCTTCGGCATGACGAATCCCACGATCTGCCCGCCATGCCGGGCGTAGAGCACGTCCGTGGGCCACGCCGAGATGCCTTTGAGCTCTTCGTTGCACCCCCGCACCATCAGGAGCAGTTTCTCCTGCTTCTCTGTAGACAGCGGTTTATGGTAGATCTTAGCGACGACGTTTGTGTGCGGGGGGAGGATCTCGTATACGTCCCCTTCGCCGCCGCTCCCGATCTTCTTCCCGAGGCTGATCCGGGTTCCGGAACTATCGAAGAGCGGGGTGAGGAGGACAGAGGTCATGGTTCACCCGTCTATGCGAAGAGCAAGGATGAGGGTCTTGTCATCGTCGCTTCTCGCGCTGATGTCGTTTCTTGAGAGAAATCCTGCCAGCTGTGCGGAAAAATCCGAAAAGCCGTTCTCCGGGTCCTTTCGCAGCGCACCAAAGAGCGGGACAAAGAAACCGGCGTGAGCGGTCCTCTTTGCGAACGAGAGCACGAGGTTCTGCAATCCATCCGTGAAGACCGCGACTTCATCGGGGGATGTGTCGTGGTGAACGTGCAGGCGGTCAAGGAACTGTTCGTCCGTGATAAAAAAAGTCGTGTTCGCGTACTCGCCCTGTTCGGGCCAGAAGATCGTCTGGTAATCGGGTCCGGTGCCAGCCACGATCGCGCCATCGCCGATCTGGAAGTAGATTGCCCGATCGTGTCCGGAAATGACGCCGAGGATGGTGCAGGCATACTCCCGTACCCTCTTCACGTGCTCCCGTGCCTCGATCACGATCGCTTCACGTGACACGGTGAGCCAGTTACGGACATCCTCGTCAGTGATCCGG
>JAQTSH010000056.1 GCA_028711405.1 Methanoregula sp. | reverse complement strand
TGGGTGCTCGCGCATGAGCGGGTGCTGGAACAGCTTCTCGGCATGGGAAGAAACCTCATCCCGTTCACGTTTGACACGATCCTAAAGCCGGATGACGAGCGGGATGTGACGGCAGTTCTCACCGGGTGGTTGTCCCGGGAATATGATCATTTTTCTGAAAAATTCGAAAAAGTCCGGGGCAAAAAGGAGTACGGGATCCAGGTCTTTGTCGACCGGCAGAAGATCCGGGCATCGGTTCTTGCGACCAACGAGACGATCAAACGCCTCGAAGCAGAGGCAGCGTCTGCAAGTCCGGGAAAGAAGTACATGATCCAGCAGAAACTGGAAAAAGAATTGAAGAGTGCGACGGAGGGGGAAGTCGCCGGCATCATCACCGGGGTCACCCGCAAGATCGGGCACTGTTGGGATGCGTGCGTGATGGGAAGATTAAAAAAAGGGCAGGTGCCATATCAGGATATGATCCTGAACTGTTCGTGTCTGGTGTCAGATGAAAACTACCCGGCGCTCGGTGCAGCACTGGAAGAGATCGAACGGGACGGGAACCTGACCGTGCGGTTCACCGGACCGTGGGCGGTGTACTCGTTTGTATGAATATGCAGGCACGCACGAAAAATGAGGGGAGTTTTGGAGCCGGGGCAGGAGATGGAAAACAGGTGATCTCGGTACTCTTTGTCGATGACGAACCCGATATTCTCGTTATCTGCAAGCGCTACCTTGAGCAGACCGGCAGGTTCACCGTGAATACAGCAACGTCCGCCCGCGAAGCGCTGGATATCCTGTGCACCAGTGCACACGATGCAGTCGTCGCCGATTACCAGATGCCGGATATGGACGGCATCGCATTTTTAAAAGTCCTGCGCGAGCGGTATCCGGCGTTGCCGTTCCTCCTCTTTACCGGCAGAGGCAGGGAGGATATTGCGATTGCGGCGTTCGAGAGCGGGGCTGATTGTTATGTGAAGAAAGGCGGGACGCCCACAAAGCAGTTCGACGAACTGGCGCAGAAGATCCAGCAGGTAGTGGAACGGGAAGTGGAGTCGAAGCGGATACGGGAGATGGACACGATCTTCCGTGAGGTCTTCAACAACGCGAATGATGCGATCTTTTTGCACGAGATGACCCCCACTGGTCCGGGGAAGTACATTCTCGTCAATGATGTCGCGCTGCGGTGGCTTGGCTACTCGGCGAGCGAGATGTTGACCATGTCTCCGCTGGACATCGTGCCGGAAGAGGTCATGAGCGTGGTTCTGCCAAAAGCGACAAAAGCGTTGTCGGAATGCGGGCATGCCACATTCGAATCGGTACACCGGCGAAAGGACGGGGGCACATACCCGGTTGAAGTGAGTTGCCATACCCTGGCGTTCAATCGCCGGACCGTCGCCTTCTCGATTGTCCGTGACATCACCGGAAGGAAAAATGCGGAGGCAGCGCTCTGTGAGAGCGAGGGAAAGTGGCGGACGCTTGCAGAATCCACACCCGTCGCGATCATGATCCACCAGGGGGATCACCTCGTCTATATCAACCCTGCCGGAGAGTGGATGACAGGGTATTCTGCCGGAGAACTGTACGCGAAGAATTACTGGGATCTCGCCGCACCGGAATTCCGGCAGATTGTCCGGGAACGGGGCAGGCAGCGACAGAACGGTGAACGCCTGCCCTACTCCTATGATGTCCGGATCATCGCAAAAGACGACAGCCCAAAATGGATCTCCGTGACCGGAAACCAGATCCAGTATTCCGGCAGACCGGCGGGATTGATCTCGGCGGTGGATATCACCGAGCGCAAGAAATCAGAGGACCTGATCGCACTTACCAGCCGGAAGCTTGCGCTCATGAATGATATGACACACCAGGATCTCCAGAACAAGATCACCGGGCTCCGGGGATATGTCGAGCTGGCACGGGAAGCCAAGACCGAAGAGGAGCGGTCAGCCTATTCAGACAAAGAGGAGCGGATCCTTGCCGATATCCACCACATGATCAAAAACTGCAAGGATTACCAGGAGATGGGCGTGAACCAGCCCCGGTGGATTCCGGTGGAGGAATCTATACGGATCGCTGCATCAATCGTCAGCCCGGGACCCGGGATTACAGTCGAGTCGCACCTTGCGGGACTGGAGTTGTTTGCCGACCCGCTGATCGAGAAGATCTTCTCGCACCTGATCGACAATGCGGTACGACACGGGAAGACGACGACACACATCCGGTTCTTGTGCGAACCGACGAATGAAGGGGTTCTCTTGATCTGTGAAGATGATGGAGCCGGCATTCCGGAAACAAAGAAGAAGAACCTCTTCCAGCGCGGGACCGGTTCTGCGATAGGATTCGGGCTCTTCTTCGTCCGTGAATGCCTGGAGATCAATGGTATGAAGATCGCTGAATTGAGCCATCCAGGCAACGGCGCCCGGTTCGGGATCACGGTGCCGAACGGGATGTACCGGTGTGTGAAACCGACATAAGCGCCGGGCGGGTACGGTGCGTTGCCCGGCGGGCAAAACTCTTCAGCCGCACGGTGGCAAACGTGAGCGGGTTCTCTCTTGTTGTCATTCACGATCTGCTCGGACTCTCCCACATGGGTATCCGCGAGATGGACGGGCATGGCAGAGGTGTACGCTTCGGGCTCACCGTGCCGAAAGGTATGTACCGGTTCGTTCGCGGGAAATGAGGTGGCGAGAAACGAAGGTTCCGATTTTTTGGGGATTCGATCCCGGATCCCTCTGCTTTTTTTGGGTTCTCACTCGCTGCACTATGCTTTGCCGGGTGCGTTGCGCTGCCGGCTCAAACGGTATCCACCTTTGGGCACGGTGATCTCGAACCGTGCACCGGCACCGGGTTCCCCTGTCTCATGGATTGTTATACCCGTGATTGCAAGGATCTCCCGTGCCAGAAAGAGACCGAGCCCGGTATTTTTCCCGAAACCCTTCTCGAAGAGCTGGGTTTTGTCCTCACGGGTGATCCCGACCCCGTCATCTTCACAGGTCAGTACCAGACCGTCTTTGGATTCCTGTGATGAGACCCGGATGGTGGTCATCTGTCTGCCCCCGTACTTCAGCGCATTGTCGATCAGGTTGTAAAACACTTTCTCAAAGAGCGGGTCGGCAAAGACCTCATACTCCAATCCATCATACACGAGGCAAATCTCCTGCATTGGCAGGGCAGTCTTTGCCTGTTCAATACTGGCAGGTACATACTGCCAGACCGGATCCTTCACTCCCATATTCTGGTAGTGGCGGGTGAACGTGATCTGGTGCTCGATCGTGGATGCAGCGCGTTCCTCGGTCTCGATAAAGGTGGTCAACTGCGTCGGATTGTTGATGAACCGGTGTGACAGTTGAAGAAACCCTTTGAGGATAGTGAGCTGGTTCAGGATGTCGTGCCGGGTGACACTCGCGAGCAGGTTTAATTTTTTGTTTGCCTGTCGCAACGCCTCTTCCATCTGTTTGCGCCCGGTGATGTCCCGGTCGATGCCGCGGAACCCGACAAAGGATCCGTCAGATTTATAGATCGGCTTTGCCCGGCTCTCCAAGATAACATGATGCCCATCTTTATGGATCCAGCAGGGGTCATTCGAAACCATATTTTCCGGATTCGTCACCGCTGCACGGAATACTTCCTCGCTGGACGTGGCAGATGCAGGATCTAAAAAGTCGAAAGGATTTTTCCCGATGAGTTCTTCCGGTGTGTATCCGAGGATGCCCTCCACCTGGGGGCTTACATACACAAAGGTGATGTGATCATCGGTCTGCCAGACGATATCCGCAGTGGTGGTGATCAGGTCGCGGAACCGTTCCTCGCTCTCCAACAGTGCCTTCTTTGCCCGGTTATGTTCCGTAATATCCTCAAAGAGAAAGAACCTGCCGAAATACCGGTCACGTGCATCCCGGATCTGGGACGAGAAGCACCGGATGATCCGCCCGTCGGTAAATGAGAGTTCATGTTCTATGACAGAACGGACATCTTCATTCTCGAATGACTTACAGGATTCCAGAAAAGCGGGGGGATTCACAACCTGACGGGTTAAAAAGGTAAGAAGACCAGAATTTTTCAGTTCCCGTTTCGTTAAGGAATCCCTGATCGGTTGTAATCCCCAGATGGTGATAAACCGGTCATTGAAGTAGATGATCTCATCCGTCCGGTTGTCGACGATAAAGAGCCCGAATGGTGAACCGATCGAGATCTGGTTGAGGATGCTCTCATCAAGCCGGAGTTGCTCTCGTGTCTCCCACAAGGACTCTTCGGTCTTTTTCCGGGTGGTGATATCCTCAAATGTGGTATAGACCTGGCAGGGAACGGTCTCGTTCGGTTTGAACTGCGGAATTGCGTCAACGATGATCCAGTGGCAGATCCGGTCGACCGGGTTGTTCACACCCAGCGTGTCCTGTGCATTTTTTCCGGTCGCAAGCGAGACCATGGCAGGATGGGCATCCATTCCAAAGGGTGTGCCGTCATCGTGGACCACCGTCCAGGGAAGTTCTGCGGGAGTCCTGCCCTTCATCTGGTCAAACGACAGACCCGTGATCCGTTCTGCCGCCGGGTTCACTTTCGTGATCCTGCCCGTCCGATCGTGATAGACCACGCCCTGCAACATCGTCTCGAACAGGGTACGGTACTGGTCTTCAGACTGCCGGAATGCCGATTCCACCCGTCTTCGTTCGACTGCCGCGATGATCTTCAACGACAGTTCCATGAACTGGGATTTCGGTTCGCCGCCTTTCTGGAGATAGAAGTCTGCACCGTTCTCGAACGCGGCAATCGCGATCTCTTCCCGTCCTTTTCCGGTAAATATGATAAAGGGTAGCAGCGGGTATTCTTTACGGATTCTCTTCAATAAATCGATACCGTTCATGTCGGGCATCTGGTAATCGGAGACGACCGCATCGAACGTGCAGGTGCTGAGTTTTTCGAGTGCGATATTGGCAGACGGTGCTGTGTCTACGGTAAATCTCCCCAGTTTTTCAAGGAAGGCTCTTCCGGTTTCGAGTAGTGCGGATTCATCATCCACAAGAAGAACAGTGATCGTTGAAGATCGACCTCATCTCTTAATATTCTTTGTGGGGCGATAGGGAATTTAAAGATATCTGCATAAAAAGGGGAATATCTCCGGAGATTTTGGGCAGGCACCGGTCTGCTCCTGCCAGAGTGCACGAAAATACACGAGCCAAAAAGGAGATCCCAAACGAAGATCCCAAACGACCGGTAAGACCGCAAAGGAATTTTAACTTCAGGGAATGACTCTCCTGTATGAAATGCTGGCGTGACCTTTCGCATGATTGTGTGGAGAACGACTGCCCGATGTGGATGGAGGGATTTGCTCCCGAGGATCTTGCACGCGGGACTGATTCGTTCGGTCTGAATGAGAGTAAATGTGCGTGCGTGTATAAGGAGAAGTTCGAGTTTGTGCAGATCCTCGCGAAGTTAGTAACGCAGATGGAGGACGAGAGGGACTTCGATGATGACGATGATGATATTATGGATGAAGTGATCACGAAACTCATCGAGGATGCTAAAGAGAAGAAGCAGATGCACACGGGAACACCCGTTCCCGCGCTGAAGAAACCTGCAAAGACCCGGTCGAACAAGAAAGGACAGAAGCACTGATCCGCACCTGTTCGTTGACGTGTTCATCCCGGTGGATGAACCCCATTTTTTGACCTTTCTTCCCTGTTGGAATGGCTTTGTTGTATTTCAGTTCTTCTCCGGTTTTGGGATAGATTTTTGATTTTTCCCGCGCATAAAAACTTCCCTATCCCTGCGTCCCCCTGATTGTGTGCCCTATATGGAGCATCGCGCACGCATCCCGGCGGATGAACCGCAGTCCAATCCAAACCTTTTCGGGAAAGCGGCTGAAGCATTCAATGGTTCCCTTGTTGCCATATTTGACCGACTGCACCGCAGGGAGATCGTGCCAGCTATAAAAAGGAACCTTTTTGTATCCCCAAGTGGACAATCAAACTAGCCGCGATCTTGTGGGTACACAAAGACCGGTACGGGGCATGGGGTCATGAATGCTACAACCAGGAATGTCAGGCACAGTCAGGTAGGCAACCAGTGGAAGGAATCCGGGCGAAGCGTGACGCCGGTCTCCCGGCAGCAGGGAGTGGGTCGCGGATGAACCTGCCCGACCGGTTGGAACACCAGGACATCCTGTGGATCGTTGCGATCCTCGGGACCTCAGCCGCAGCGCTTCTGTTAAATCTCGTGGGACTCCTGTTTGGGATCTCCACTGCCGTCCCGCACATCCTGTACATTCCCGTCGTGCTCGCCGCGTACCGGTACCCCCGCTGGGGTGCGCATATCGCCGGGTGTATCGGCGCGATATATTTCCTCCTGGTGCTCTTCTTACGGATGGGCACCTGGAGTACGGTTGGCGAGGCGTTCGTCCGGGTCCTTGTTCTTGTTGTGATCGGGTGGCTGATCGCGTATCTCACCCGGCGGTTACGCGAGCACGAAACGCTCTACCAGGGACTCTTCGACCACTCCGAAGCGGGCAGTATCCTTGTCTCCGGCACGGGCAGCACCCGGATGATCGAAGCGATCAACTGGAAAGCCGCAGACCTACTGCGCCGGAAATCCGCTGAACTCATGGGCACGTCCTTAACGAGCATCTGGGATGGTGAGGACGAGAAGACATTCTTCTCCCGGCTCGCAGGTGAAGGTGCGGTTTACGCTACCGAGACCCACTTTCTGTTACCCGAAGAGAATACTCTTATCGTGCTTGTCTCAGCATCCGTGCTTCCCGGTGAACGGGCGATTCTCACGTTCTTCGATATCACGAGCCGGGTACACGCCGAACATGCATTAAAGACCGCGAACGACAAACTCAATCTGCTCTCACGCTTTACCGAAGGTCACCTCCACCGGTCGGTCGACCAGATCATCGAGACGGTCGATGAGGCGGAAGGTCACTGTACAGACACAGGTCTCAAAGTGTACTTCGAACGGATCCGGACCCTCGCATGGAACGCGATCCGCCAGCTCCTGCTCACCGAATCCTACAAGGATCTCGGGGCGCTCCCCCCGGTCTGGATCAGCGTGCAGCGGGTGCTGGACGCTGCCCGGCTCCCGGCTGATGACGGCACCGTCTCGATCCGGTGCTGGGCGGGACGTCTCGAGATCTACGCCGATCAGCTCTTTGCCGATGTCCTCACCCATCTTGTCGAGAACTCGCTCCGGCACGGCAAAGGCAGGGTGAAAAATATTGTTGTCACGTATCACGAGACGCGCGACGGGCTTCTCCTCTGCCTGCACGATGACGGTTACGGTATTCCAGCGGCGAAAAAGCAGGAGATCTTCGAATACGATGCCGGAAAACATGCGGGCATCGGGCTTTTTATCTGCCGGCAGATTGTCGAAGTCACCGGCATGACAATCGATGAGACCGGCACAGAAGGCAGGGGTGCACGGTTTATCATCCATGTTCCCCCGGACGGGTACCGTATCGAGGGTTCACACGAAGATGCACCCCCGCTCGCGGTATCCTCCGTTCCCGCCCGGCACGTCGCACAGCACAGCACCGGTGCCACTGTGCGCGAACTCTCCTCTGCCGAGTTCCCTCTCGCAGAAGCGCTCTGGGTCGACTACCACAACACGAAAAGTGACATACGGACCGACCGGATCTTTGCGGCGTTCCATGACGGTGTCACGGTCTCGGTTGCCCGGTGTAAACGGCACCCGGATGGGTTTGAGGTGGATGGCGTGTTCACCCCGGTCACCCAGCGGGGTCACGGGTATGCAAATGCGGTCGTCTGGGGACTTGTCGAGGCGTGCGGGCAGGAGACCCTCTACATGCATTCTGTCTGGAATCTCACGAAGTTCTACGGGAATTACGGGTTTGTACCCATTGACGAGAAGGAACTCCCCCCGACGATCCGGGAGCGGTTTGCATGGGCAGGTGGGGAGATGGAGGGAGCGAACGTTCGCCCGATGAGACGCAGCCCTCCCCCCGGATGAAGATCGCGCACTGCAACGGTGCCCTTCACCTGCCGAGGCGAGTGCCGGGGGTCGTGGTCAGAGGTACAGCCGTATCCTTTTTTTCGCCCGACCGTTGCGAAAACCATGACGCCAGCGCGATCCTTTAATCTTCGCCGCGCCGAGATCAGTATCACAGCACAGGAGCCGGGAATGTCGTTTATCATCACGCTCTATGTCCAGGAAGGGATCGTTATGGCAAGTGACAGTCGCCTGACGGTAAACCGGCACGAACAACGGGGCGGTCCCGGTGTGCGGATCTCTGTCCCCCTGTCGGATGCGAACTACAAGACGTTTCTCGCGCCGGGGAACATCGGGATCTCCACGTTCGGGGCGGCGGATATCAACGGGGTTCCCCTCAGCGGGTACATCGAAGCCTTCATCGCTGAACACCTCGTCTCCGGCACCCTCCCCCTCCCGCAGATCCCCCGGTTGATCCTCGAACATTTCCGCGCAGTAACCCCGGTTCCGGACACGTCCTTTCATATAGCCGGCTATACGACCGAAAATGGCAGGCGGGTCCCACAGGTCTGGTCGGTCAGTCTCCGCGAGAATGTCGCACGGCAGGCAAACGAGCCCGGTCAACAGGGGGCGGTCTGGGGTGGCGAGACCGACATCCTCTCCCGGCTCCTGAACCCGGTCGGCTCCTTGGGGCAGGACAATGTGTGGAAGCCGATCCCGGCGTACCCGATCGACTGGCAGTTCTTCACGTTGCAGGACGCAATCGATTTCGCCATCTTTGCGGAACGGACAAC
>JAQTSH010000055.1:6908-9029 GCA_028711405.1 Methanoregula sp. | reverse complement strand
TAAAAACCTGCCGGAGCGGTACCTTCACCGTGGAGCAACCTGTCTGCACCCTTGAGGACGGTACTGTCATCACGATGCTCCAGAAGTGGGCGGTGAGGAAGGGCAGACCCTATACGACGAAGCAGGATCCCCACCTGCTCCTCGTCACCGGGCAACGAATCTTCGACCTGATGTTCCCGGTCGCAAAAGGCGGGACAGCGATGATCCCCGGCGGGTTCGGGACGGGCAAGACCGTGTCCGAGCAGACGCTGGCGAAATGGTCGGATACCCAGATCGTCGTCTATATCGGGTGCGGGGAACGGGGGAACGAGATGACCGATGTCCTCTCCGAGTTCCCCGAGCTCGTTGACCCCCGGACGAAGATGCCACTCATGCAGCGGACGATCCTGATCGCAAACACCTCAAACATGCCGGTCGCGGCACGGGAAGCGTCCATCTACACGGGTATCACGATGGCAGAGTACTACCGGGACATGGGATATGATGTTGCCCTGATGGCAGACTCCACATCACGGTGGGGAGAAGCGTTGCGGGAGGTCTCAGGCAGGCTTGAGGAGATGCCGGGCGAGGAAGGCTATCCTGCGTACCTCGCCACCCGGCTGGCGGCGTTCTACGAACGGGCGGGGAGGGTCGTCTGCCTGGGGAAAGACGGGCGGTTCGGGTCGATTACCATCGTCGGTGCGGTCTCCCCCCCCGGCGGGGATTTCTCGGAACCGATCACCCAGAACACGCTCCGGATCGCCGGGACGTTCTGGGCGCTTGACACAAGCCTCGCCTACCGGCGGCATTTCCCGTCGGTGAACTGGATCAAGAGCTACTCGCTCTACCTTGAGAGCATCGAAGAGGGGTTCACCAAGAGCGGGCTTGTTGACTGGAAGGTGATGCGGGACAAGACGATGTACCTCCTGCAAAAGGAGGTCGAACTGCAGGAGATCGTGCAGCTGGTCGGTCCTGACGCCCTGCCGGAGAGCGAGAAGGCGATCCTGGAAGTGACCCGGATGATCCGTGAGGATTTCCTGCAGCAGAGCGCCTATCACGAGATCGACTCGTTCTGCCCGCTCGACAAGCAGTACTGGATGCTGAAAGTGATCCTGACCTTCTATGAACGGACAGGTGAGGCGATGAGCAAGGGAGTCGCCCTGAACAAGATCCTGAAACTGCCCATCAAAGCCGAGATTGGCAGGATGAAGGAACTCCGCGAGGTGGAGGCGGTACAGCGTCTCGCGGGGGAGATCGATGCGAAGATCGGTGCCGTGGAGGTGGAGCGATGAAACCCGTCAGCCTTGCGACAATGGAGTGCAAGACGGTCAGTTATGTCTCGGGACCCCTGATCTTTGCCCAGACCACAAAGGGCGTGACATACGGCGAGATTGTCCAGATCACGCTCCCAAACGGCGAGGAGCGGACCGGGCAGGTGCTCGATATCTCAAAGGATCTGGCGGTCATCCAGGTGTTCGAGGGGACGAGCGGCATCGATGCGATGGAGACCCGTGTCCGGTTCACCGGTGAGCCGATGAAAGTGGATGTCTCCATCGATATGCTCGGCAGGATCTTTGACGGGGTGGGCAAACCCCGGGACGGGGGTCCGGATGTGATCCAGGAGGCGAGCCTGGACATCAATGGGATGCCGATCAACCCGTATGCCCGGGACAAACCGGCGGATTTCATCCAGACGGGCGTCTCGGCGATTGATGCCCTAACGACGCTCGTACGGGGACAGAAACTCCCGATCTTCACCGGTTCCGGTCTCCCGGCGAACAAGCTCGCCGCCCAGATCGCCCGGCAGGCAAAGGTGCTCGGGGAAGGGGAGAACTTCGCCGTGGTCTTTGTCGCAATGGGGATCACGTACAAGGAAGCCTCGTTCTTCATGCGGGACTTTGAGAAGACCGGGGCGCTCGAGCGTGTGGTCTTCTTCATGAACCTCGCTGACGACCCGACGATCGAACGGCTTGCCACCCCACGGTGCGCCCTGACCGTCGCCGAGTTCCTCGCGTTTACCCATAACCTCCACGTGCTTGTGATCTTAACCGACATGATCAACTACTGTGAAGCCCTGCGGGAGATTTCGACCGCACGGGAAGAAGTCCCCGGCAGGCGCGGGTACCCGGGATACATGTACAC
>JAQTSH010000055.1:0-6808 GCA_028711405.1 Methanoregula sp. | reverse complement strand
TTACCCATAACCTCCACGTGCTTGTGATCTTAACCGACATGATCAACTACTGTGAAGCCCTGCGGGAGATTTCGACCGCACGGGAAGAAGTCCCCGGCAGGCGCGGGTACCCGGGATACATGTACACCGATCTCGCCACCATCTATGAACGGGCGGGCAGGATCAAGGGGAAGACCGGGTCGATCACCCAGCTCCCGATCCTGACGATGCCCGACGATGATATCACCCACCCGGTGCCAGACCTGACCGGTTACATCACCGAGGGGCAGATCGTGCTCTCGCGGGATCTGTTCCGAAGGGGAGCGGATCCACCGATCGACATCCTTCCCTGCCTCTCGCGGCTGATGAACCTCGGTATCGGAGCCGGGAAGACACGGGAGGATCACCGGAACGTTGCCGACCAGCTCTATGCGTCCTACGCATACGGGCGTGACCTCCGACGGCTTGTGGCGATTGTCGGGGAGGAAGCCCTGACCGAGCTCGACAAGAAGTACCTGAAGTTTGCCGATGAGTTCGAAAAGAAGTTCATCACGCAGGGCGACGAGAACCGGAGCCTCGAACAGACGCTCTCGATTGGCTGGGAGCTCTTATCGATGCTCCCCGAGGAAGAGCTGAAACGGATCAAAGTGGAGTTCATTAAAAAGTATCACCCGGCATACCGGAAAGGATGAGGTATGGAGCAGGTCAACCCAACCCGGATGGAACTGATCAAAAAGCATGCGCAGATCAAGCTGGCGGAGCAGGGGCGGGATCTCCTCCGCGAGAAGATGGACGCGCTCATCCGGGAGTTCTTCAACATCATGGAGTCGGTCTCGCAGTCACGGGACGAGCTGGAGGCGGTGGCGGAGTCGGCGCAGCGGTCGCTTTTATCCGCGCTTGCCGTGGATGATTCGGTCACGCTGAAGTCAGCGTCGTTTGCGACCCGGAAAGGGTTGTTTGTCGATATCAAGGGGAAGAACATCATGGGTGTTCCCGTCCCGGTGATCGAGAAGATGCGGGTCTCAAAGAGCGTCTTTGAACGCGGGTACAGTATCATCGGGGTTAGCGGAAGGATCGATGAGACAGCCGAGAAGTTCGAGGCGGAGCTCGACCTGATCATCGCGCTTGCCGAGACGGAGACCGCATTAAAACGCCTGGGCGGGGAGATCCAGATGACCCGGCGCCGGGTGAACGCGCTCGAACAGGTGCTGATCCCGGATTTAAAGAAGCAGGCGAAGTACATCAAGAACACGATTGACGAGCGGGAGAGAGAGGATCTCTTCCGGTTGAAAAAGGTCAAAAAGATTATCGACCGCAAGAAGAAGGCGCAGGCAGCGGTTCCTGCCTGAGACCGGGGTGCCGGGGCACCGCCCGGCGCGTCCTGGTCAGTCCGGGTCAGTATGATCTCTTCAGGATCGTGGTGATTGACGCAATACCCGGCTCTTCCCGGATCGTCTTCTCTTTTACCGCGTTCCCGATCCGGATGATCTCTTCCACATCCCCGCGTGTGAGCCGGGCGAAGGAGCTCTGTTCCCATACGCTCCGTTCCACGGAGACCCACGCTTCTCCAAGGATCCACGCGAGGGTCGTGGTCTCCTCGCGGGAGAAGATCGCCCAGTCCGGTCCGAGGTTCTGGCGGATCTTCTCGACCGCTGTCTCGACTGCTTTCTCCTTGTGGATCTGGAAGATGCGTCTCCCTCTCTCGTCGCTTGTCACATCCGGCATAGATACCCCTGTGTGATGATGTAGAGGGTGGACTTAAATAATTTTCTGGGGGAGAGTTCCACGATCACCCGGTGCCGGTCCGGATAGAGAGAGGATGAACGTGCGGGGTTTGATTTTCCGTGAGGGGGATCCGGGTGCATGCCCTGAAAAATCCACACGTCTGCACGTTTAGGTGAGATCCCCGTTCGCTCGCGTCGAAACTGCGTCCTGCAACAGCCACTTCCACAAGGGGAGAAAGACGATATCCCCCTCGGTCTTCTCGAGATCTTTTGTGAGGATGAGGGTTTTATCCACCGCGTCCCCGAAGGTTTCCCGGAACAAAATGAGCGCCCGTGTCTCCCGTCCGGCGGGGTCATCGGTGTACGAAACGTTGATGGCGGTGAGTGTGGTGTCCCGGTTCCGGCACACGAAGTCCACCTCCCCTTCTCCTTTCCAGTAGTACGGTTCGAACCCCCGGGAGAGCAGGGTGACAAAGACGAGGTTCTCGGCGAGTCTCCCGGTGTCCTCCGAGAACCGGAAGGAGATTGCATTTCTGAGCCCGCCATCGATGCAGTAGCATTTCCGGTTGTTCCGGTTCTGCATCTTTACCGAGTAACTGAAGAACGGAACCTCGTACAGCACATGAGCCTGCCCGGCGTAGTGGAGGTATTCCCTGGTCGTGGCAAGATCGATCTGCACGATATCAGACAGGCTCCGGTACGAGTATTCACACGAGATGTTCGAGAAGAGGTAGACCAGGAGATCGCGGAGGGCTTTTACATTTCGAACCGTGTTCGATATGACGATATCCCGGTACACGATGCTGTCATAATACGATGCAAGCATCTCGGTCTTCACGGATTTGTCCTGTTCGAGAACGACACGGGGAAACCCACCTTCCCTGAAGTAATCGCGGAGCATTGTTATTATCTGGTACTTCTGGCTGATGAGGTGGAGTGTGTCCTGCGGTAACGGGACGTTCCGGAAGGTGAGGTATTCGGGGAAGTCGAGGGGGAAGACCGGGATAGGCAGGTACCGTCCGCTCAATTTCACCGACAACTGGCTTTCGAGGAGCACCGATGAGGATCCGGTGATGATGATGTGATGCGCTTTGTTATCGTGGAGTGACCGGATCTGCTGTTCCCAGCCGTCGAGTGCCTGGATCTCATCGAAGAAGAGATATGCACCTTCGTCATTCGATACGTCCTTACGGTACGTATCCAGGATCGTTTCGACCGGGTCGGTGAGTTTCCCGATGGCAGGGTCGTCGCCGTTGACAAACAGGATCTTCTGCGGGGCGATCTTGTGGGTGAGGAGGAGTTCTCGTATTGTCTGGTGGAGCAGGGTGGTCTTCCCGGATCTCCGTACCCCGGAGAGGACAACGATCTCCCCGGTGTCCAGGTATTTCATCAAGCGTGGGAGATATTTCTCACGGGGAATTCCTGCATCCGGAATGGTACCCCGCCACCAGGGATTCAGGCTCGTGATGGTTTCGAGTACTGATGACACATCGTACTTGGATTGTAACCCCACATAAATCCTTGTATTTGATGGGTTGTAATCTATCAAAAAGTTGGATATTTGATGGGTTATAATCCTGCAAACTGATTCATACGTGCTCACATGAGGATACCCGGCGGTTTGTGTAGGTACGTTTGGAGTTCATGCTTGACAAGATTGATGTGCTTGTAAAGCCTAGGATAATTAGTCGGTTTTCAGCCACATCGGGAGCGTGGAATATGGAATCAAAAAGTGTACAAGCCTATATGAATCACGAAGAAATCGCTGTTAAAAGAGTGGCTCTCAAACCGAGCACATGGGAATCGTTATCGAATCTCAAGAAGCCCGGTCAGACCTTCGACGAATTAGTGGGTTCTTTGATTGAAACCGAGCAAAGACACCGTCTTATGCACGATCTTGATATAGCGGCTGCTGAACCTTCAATACCGTGGAGTGAGTCAGCTAAAAAACTCGGGCTTTAAGAATGCTGTACATAAAGCCGAATGCTGAAAAGTTTATTGAGCAATTAATAGAGAAGGACCGACGGATTGTTGGCGAACACATTTCTCGTCTTGAGAGTGGTTGGCCTCCAGCCGGCGATCTTGAAAAATTATATGATTGCCGCTATCGCTTGCATGTTTCTCGTAAGTATACTTTGTTTATTGAGCATAATGGTCAGGATACCACGGTACTGCAAATCATGACGATCGAACAGGCTCACAAGTGGTACGGGCGGATTTGATCCTTTTGTAGCGATCTCATATCCGGTTGCTTCCAGGATATTGCCAATCTTTCATTATTCACGGATATGGGACGGGGATCTGATCCTTTCGGATTTTACTTTTTTAAACCACAGTGCAGCCATTTCAGGACATTGCACTGTCGATGATCCCCGCAACATCTGCGGTATTTTTTGATACCGCCCATTACCATGTACCAAATCCCCCGTGTGAATTCACTGCTTTGATCCATTCATCCAAAAATTCGCGTTTGGTTTTGTCTTTTTGTGTGTCCTGACCTTAGATTTCAAGGACCAGATGAGTCCCGTTCCTGAGTGTGATCAGGAAGTCAGGGAGATATTTGTGGAAAATCCCCTGGAACGTGTAATGGATCTCGAAGCCGAGATGATCGTTTTTTACCCACGCTGCAACGTTATCGTTACGTTCGAGTTCCCCTGCTTCGCTGGCTTCCCACCGGCTGTCATAGACACAGCAGTTTATGTGGGATTTTTTCGTGTACTCGCAGGGTCTCCCCACTCCGGGTAATGGATTCATCTGCGGGGATCTCTGCTTCGATTTCCGTGAGTGGTTTAACGGTGGGTGAGGGGACGACTTCTACGGTAAACAGACCGGTCTCCCGGACGCTTTCGCGACCAGGGAGTTCATCACAAGGAGCGAGTCACCCGAGATGAGCCGGTTTGACCAACCGTGTTTGTGCTTGTAGAACTCGATGGCTTCGCGTATGGGTGGGTTCTCGCTGGAAAATTCAAAGCGGGAGATCTGCCGTTCGCCCCCGTTTCGCTTCTTCACGGCGCTGATGATGGTACGCGGATCAATGCGTTCGTGGACGTGGAGGGAAACGGTGGGGATAACGAATGATGTGTGCTCTGCCTTGCCTGCCCATTGGAGTTGCGGGTCAAGATGAGGATCGTACTTATAGGTCTTCTTCTCACCCTCAGGATCGGTCTCGGGGCGGACAAGTCCGACGGGAGGGTTATTGCACCGGGTCTTGTCCTTGTGCTCGTACTGCTCGATCTGCTTCTTCTCTTCGGTTTTAACTGGCGTGGATTTTTGTACCGGGGGTTTGGTGACGGTCGGGGGGCGGGTGTCTGCGGTTATAGGTTTTGGCTCTTCCGGTTGTGCTGCGGCTTTTGGTTTTCGTCCCCTCGGCATGTGCGTTCCCTCTCTGATATCTGGATATGGGGGTTTGTGAAGGTTAAGGGTTGTGGAAAGGAGTTTGCGGGAGAATGAAATTCAGGTAATCCCGGTTGATAAAAAAAGAATACGCCGTACTGTTTTCCTATCAGTGCAACGAATTTTTAACAGCAATATTTATTCATCCGGGACAAATTGCCATCCCAAATCGATTGGAATATCCCTACAGCCAAATGTAAAATCAACGGTATTTCGAATTTTTGTTTCAACTTTTTCAATCTCTTTTTCTCCTTTTGGCTCTTTATTATGGCAATAAAATTGTTCTTGGATTCGTTTTTCAATCATATCTCGGCGGTCTAATGTTAAATCGGGTTTATCCTTCAGCAGATATACTTCTTTGATTAAATCATCCCAACGAAGAGCAAAATGAACTTTTGATTGATCGGAATTGTTTTCCTTAAACAAAGAGGCTGGTTTTGTAAATGATGTTGAATTGGCAGGGAACTTAATAATCAGATTTTCGTCAAAAGGATTTGGAGGGGGAATTTTTATGCCGTAAAAAAAACAAGGTTGGAAATCCTGTTTTTTCATTACTTCCACAGCAGATTCGCATAAGATTGCACCAGATTAATTACAATTTCGTTCAGCCGAATACGCTTCTACTATTGGCTGACCTAAAAAATATTTTTCGGAAATCAAATAATCCCCATAACTGATTGCTCCACGAAGGGGTATTCCCGCTTCAAATGCGAGTCTTAACAAGATTGAAGATTTTGGAATGATTGACGGTCCAATACAGGGTATTGTTCCATCGTTCATTTGTCTCGCATCTTCATAGAGAATAATCGTATCTGAAAAAACAATTGATTTGGTTTTTCCCATTGAGAGCACTTGATCGGGATCTAATCCACCAATCGTGACCGCTTCAGAATCCAGAGTATCAAGTAAATTCGCAATAATGTTCTCAAGATACTCCAAATCGTTATTTTTGAGTATTTCCTTAAACCCAAGTATATCAAAAAGGGCAAAAAAGCCTGAAATTTTTTCCCTCGATATTGTTGATGGGGGTTCTGGTGTTTTAGCAATAAAACTTAAATTATCCTGCTGCATAAGTAAAGTTAAATTTAGACATAATATAATTTTGCACGGTGTTATGCAAATGGTACTTGTCAGATTAACATTTGATGATCTAATTGCATGAGGTAATCCCAAAAAATAATACGAATCCCGATGATTCACTTCTTAACCCTTCCTTTACTCGCGCAACCACGATCCTTATGTTTGCATCGGGAATTAGTGCGGGGAATCTGTTGGGGTTCATACTGATACGGCAGCATAAGAGACGTTCCTATTCGTTAAGTCTAAAACGTGCATCCTCTGGAGACATGGATGTACCGCTGCCGGTTCCTGGCAATGTGACAATGAACCGATGGGATGGTAGTGGCGGACGAACGTGATCCCCCCACCCCCCCTTCCCCCACCTCAGGTGCACCCCCCTCCCCCTAAGAGTGGGTGGGGGGGTAGGCACAATCCATCAGCCCCAAGGGTGGACCCCCCCTCATACGCCCAAAAAAATACCTGAACAAAAACTGTCTCCGACGTGAAGCAGCGCCAGAAAATGGGAGGGGGGTGCCACCAAGGGTACCTTGGGTGGGGGTATGGCAGGCAGGGTCGGGTGGTGGGGGTAGGGGGACCCCAGGCTCCAAAAAGATTGGAACGACACCCACCCCCGCCCGGAAAAGGTGGGGGGT
>JAQTSH010000054.1 GCA_028711405.1 Methanoregula sp. | reverse complement strand
AAATTTTAGGTTTTTCACCGTTTGCATCTGAAAAATCTAATTTCTCATCAGATTCAATCAATTTTTCACTTGGCACTCAGTGCAAGCCCAGAAAAATTGTGAAATCACTTGAATTTTAGATAGAGCCCGTTTTGAAAGGAAAGATTCAAGGCGTATAAAAGTTACGAATCCAACAGGTTGGGAGAATTCAACCAAGAGATCAATATCACTCGATTCAGTCTGCTCGTTTCGTGCAACCGAGCCAAATACGCCGATATTTTTAACAGGATATGTTCTCATCACTTCATCTTTTATTTTTTTTATGGATATGAGAATCTCCTGCTGACTGGATTTCATACGTGTATTAGTAAAATAGTGAAGCGGTCTATTAATATATATTTTATCCGCACGGCATGTGTGAAAAACATTTCAAGGTAGCCCAAAGAACCGCTACCATTATAAACCCGGTTGCCCTAATCCGTACTCCAGTGCCTCATCACCCATTTAGCGGTTAAATCGTACACTACACACATAAGGTATCATTTCTCGTTCAAGAATTATTTTCAAATCCGCGACTTGAAGTTAATGTTGCAAATCGTTTGTCATGATTCTTTTATCATGACTAAATATAGGACACAGGCAATGTAGTGTAGATTCAGACACGAGAAAAGAAAGTATTTTCATCTGTGATTCGCGCTCTGATTTTGAAAATAAGCAAATTTTGAAAAAATAAGAAATATCTTCTCGCTTGTAGTGTGAAGGTTCTCCATTATATGAGTCAAAAATCCTTAAACTGAAGGGTATGCAAACAGAACGTTCACACCAGGGCACCATACTTCTGGACGGGAACGATTGTTCAGCGATCGATATCTTCATCCCCTCAACATTCAAGGTTGAACTGGTCATAATGAAATCGGTATCCCTTCGCTCCGGCATCCTTTTCATCATCTGCATTTCTATCCCGCTTATTATCGGTATGATCGGTTCGGTCTTCACCGTTTCCAGTATCCCTGTCTGGTATGCAGCGCTCGTAAAACCCACCTTCAACCCGCCAAACTGGGTGTTTGGTCCCGCATGGACCATTCTCTACTGCCTGATGGGGATTGCACTTTACCTGATTGTTAAGGACGGAATACAGGATCCAATAAAAAAGACCGGACTGGTTTTCTTCACCATCCAGCTCATCCTGAACCTGCTCTGGTCGATCGTATTCTTTGGCATGCACGAGATCTTCTATGCATTTGTCACGATCCTTGTGCTCTTCGTCTTCATTGCTGCAACCATGGTATCATTTTTCCGGTTGTCAAAACCGGCAGGATGGTTATTTGTCCCCTACCTGTGCTGGGTTGCCTTTGCATCAATCCTGAATGCGATGATCTGGATCCTCAACTAAAAACTCCCAAAAGACGTGTATTTCATAACGGGTTGACCGTTAAAAAAACACAAACATGCAAGTTTATAAAAAAGACGAAAACCGGATAACCCGGTCTTCATTGAACATTGATCAAAGATACCGGTTCTTACGCAACCAATCCACCTGGGGTGGTAAGTAGCGGTAGATGATATCACATTTGTCATCCTGGAAACTCCAGGGCGTGACGATTAACGTATCACCTTCACGAATCCAGACCCTCTTTTTTATCTTCCCCTTGATCCTGCCCATGCGGGTGACACCATCAAAGCACCGCACGCGGATATGGTTTGCTCCCATCATGAGATCAGCAGATGCAAACATCTCGTTTGCCCACTTCTTCGGCAACCGGACTCGGACGAAGGGCGTGCCGTCCGGGTTTACCGCGTTTGGATCAAAGGCGTCAGTGCTGCCTTTTTTCTGATTATTATTAGTAATTCAAACAACTCCGTACTTCTACATGTTGTCGTCCAAAACTATTAACATATGCCTCACTACTGTGCCGGGCGGTAGATGGTCTGCGGTGAAAGGTGTCACAAAACATCACGCGGTTCGCATAACCATCATACGCGGGGGAGTCGGAGGGGAAGGTTGGAACCAGAACACTCGCTGGCGGGAACTCATAGGTCTACCCGTGTACGACACTAATGTGACAGCACGCGATGCATCACCATCATCGTGAAAATTCCAGAACGGGCACAAGAGTGCCTCACAGAATCCTGCCACACAAACCAAACACTCCTGTTGCACAATCCAGCGGGAACCTCTCCATCTCTTTTTGACTTTGTTGGATGATAATCAGAATAGTGATCGAACCGGTCATAAACTTTTCCTGCATTGGAGGATACCCCTGTTCACTTTCACACCGCGCACCGTACCTCTTTATTACCTTCTTCACTGACTCTTTCCCGAACAATGATCATCGGCAAAGGTGCATATCTCAAACAGCTGACCGCTGCCACTGTGCAGATGAAGTCCGAAATGGTAGGAAAAGAGATGGAAGGCAGTTCCCCACCCTCGGTCTTTGTCGGCAGCTGGAACTATCCGGATGTGTTCGCCGGTCCAATGATTGCACCGGTGCATGGCGACACGGCGGTCATGGATATGCCCGAAAGTTGGATCACCAACAACACGACCCAGGAAGAGATCATCGGTTACCGGCTCAACCTTGTCCGGGGCAAACATCCGGTGAACGCAACCGCACTTGACACCTCATTTGTGGAAAAACTCCAGGCGATCGCGCTTGCTGATGGCTCAATCGAGAGTGAAGCAGCGTTTTTAAACGCTCCGCAGGGTTTCTCCTTCTCGGAAGAGCACACACCGTTCGGACCGAGTGCGCCGCTCGAACGGTTCGAGATAGAGAGTGGCACCTGGAACCGTCAGATGGAAAAAGTCTATTATGACACAGATTTCCTCTCCGCGGATGCAGTCTGCGACCTGCACCGCCAGGGAGTCCCGGTCTCAAGCATCCAGAAAGCATTTTCTGTCGGAACGATGGGCAGGGGCACCCGGCGCCGTCTCGTCCCCACCCGCTGGTCGATCACCGCCTGCGACACGATGATCGCGGACCGGCTCCTGCTGGATGTAAAAAAATCCCCGGTCATCGACACTTGCCGGCTCCACGAATTCTCAAGCCTGCACAACAACTACGCGGTGCTCCTCTTACCCACCAGTTGGCAGTATGAATGGACCGAGGCATTCCTGCACGTCCTCGGCAACGAAGAATATGTCTTCTCGGACTTTGAAGAGCATACGAAAAAGACTGGTTACTCCCCGGTAGGCGGTTGCTATTATGCCTGCAAGATGGCAGTCCTTGAAACGCTGGCTCAACAACACGAGCAGGCAGGTGCTATCATCCTGCGGGAGGCGCTGCCGGGCTACGTTCCTATGGGTGTGTTCAATGTACGGGAGAACGTGCGGTGTGCGATGCACCAGCCGGCACAGGAGTTCGAAGACCTCCGTTCCGCTCTTGCCCATCTTTCGCAGAAGTTCACGCTTCCGTTAAAACGGTTCATTGATGAAGGAACACTTCTTCACCGGAACCTGCGTGAACGGCAGAGCACACTCCGGGATTTTTCGTCACTGGTGATTTAACCGGGGTGTTGTCCTGTCCCTGCTCCCGGAAATCCCGAACCCCCAACCTCCATCCAGAAAAGAGTGTTCTTTATCTGGTACAGACACCGGACAGTCAACCCCCCCATCCTGCGTCACGATTCCACAAGGGGAGCGGATTATCCTGCATGTGGACATGGACAGTTTTTATGCTTCTGTCGAGATGCACAAACGCCCGGAACTGGCGAAAAGACCAGTCATCATCGGGGCAGATCCACGGCACGGCACCGGGCGGGGCGTCGTCGCTACCTGTTCCTACGAGGCGCGGGCATGTGGGGTGCATTCTGCGATGCCCATCTCCCAGGCATACTCGCTCTGCCCGGATGCCGTGTTTCTTCCCCCGGATCTTCCGCTCTATACGCAGGTATCCGGGGAGATCATGTCGATCCTCCGGTCGCATGAGTTCCGGTCCGAACAGGTGAGTATCGATGAAGCGTTTCTCGATGTGACTCCACTGGGGGATTACCGTGCGGCACAGGTATTTGCACAAGAGATTAAAGATACAATCCGCGCAAGACTGGGCATCACCTGTTCCATCGGTGTAGCACCTTCAAAGATCGTCGCAAAGATTGCATCTGGCGCAAAGAAACCGGACGGACTCATGGTTGTGGAACCCACGAACGTCGCAGCGTTTCTTGCGACCCTGCCCGTCCGGAAGATTTGCGGCATCGGAAAAAAGACCGACAGGGAACTGAACAGCATGGGCATCCTCACCATCGGAGATCTGAGAACCTATGACATTCAGGCGCTTGTCGCACGATTCGGCCGGTGGGGCATCGTCATGCACAACGCTGCTTCTGGAGCTGACGACAGCGAAGTGCAGGAACGGGAAGGCGCCCGGTCAATCTCACGCGAGCACACATTTCTTGAAGACACAGACGATCCACCGGTGCTTGTAACAACGATAAATCATCTCGCAGCAGATGTGTACCGGAACCTGCTCGATGAAGGACTCAGGTTCCGGACCCTGACGGTCAAAGTGCGGTATACCGGGTTCGTGACAAGAACCCGGTCAAAGACGCTCTCCCATTATAGTGATGACCCCGCGATGATACGCACGGGAGCACAGGCACTCTTCCGGCACCTCTTCGACGGGCAGAAGGTCCGCCTCATCGGGTTACGGCTCTCCAACTTTATGAGACAGGACGCCCGGCAGACCTGCCTGTTCAACAACCCTGACGGCGGGGGAACCTGGGGCACGTCGGATACGATAGGGTAACCTCTCAGTCCGTTTAAAGGCATAGGTTTATTGTTCTCTTTTTGCAGTATTACATTACGGATGGCATACCGGGAGGGATTGGAAAACGTTTGAGTTTCTCACACAGGCAATATACCCATATCGCTAGTGCCGGGATTGGTATATTATGCTGCATCGCATTTCTGGTATCCGATAGACCGATTGGGTGCTCCACCGCGTTTGTCAAAACCTGTGGACAGATCGACCGGGCAATCAATGTAGAGAAGACGGGGCAGAAAGAGTATTACCGCGAGATCCTACCGACCCGGGTATAAACCCGACGATCCCCCATAAACCATCAACGGATCCCCACACGGTTCTGTCACTGAGTGTGGGTATTAAAAAGGGAGAGATCCATTGTTGGCTACAGGAATCACATGCGTGTGATGTCCAGGAGGTTAGCATCATGCAGGACATAATCAATAAGATGATCACGGAAGCGATGGCTGCCCAGCGCTCGGACGTGAACCAGATCAAAAAGAAACGCGGGCAGTCATTCGTTATCGATGACGCCCAAGCCTATCTCGATGCAGTCAGGGCAATGAAAGCCATCGGGGCGCAATCGAAAGCAGTGTTCCAGTTGCATACCGATTCGGTGAAAGCTCACTATACAATATTAAAAAGTCTGACCACAACCATCCGCCCGGAGGACGACCCGTATGTCGAGCACTACCAGACCCCGGTCATCATGGAGATGCTCTGCGATGAAGATCACGCATTTCGAAAGAGCGTGGATGCCTTCATCGCAGCTGTGGGAAAGGCAGAAGCACTGATTGGCAGAGAATCAGCCCGGAGGTATGCAGGGTTCTACGGTCCCACGTGTGTGGTTGACTTTGCTCTCATCCCCGGAAGCAGCAGCAACATCGTCAACCAGATCTTAAAGACGACTGATATTCCGGTTGCACACAAGCAGACGATCCTCGCAGCCAAATCCTGGGGGATGAACACATCCTACGGCATCGGAGACGTCTTTGCCCATGCGGTCGAGACGGGTGCAACACTTGCAGACGCTGTGGACAAAGAAGTCAGGATGATCCAGGAGATCTACGACCACCCCGTAAACGCACAGGCAGAACTGATGGACAGCGTGGGGCAATCTTCGTTTGACTGCCGGAAGTACATGGTAGAGTACCGGAAGAAGATGGCTGGAGCGGTCAGGGCAGCACTGGACGAGAGTGTCCACTATGCGAACATCGTCACCATTCCCGCGTATTGTGTTGGTGACGTTGCCCATCATATCTCCCAGTCCACGTACAACATGTGCAAGGACGATGTGATCATGAGCGTCATCGAATCGGTCACAGAAGTGATGGATTCGACACTTTCGGCAGCTGCCCCCGGGATGAAGAGCGAATACGAAGTCCTCTCCCTTGCCACCGGTGCATCGGCAAGTGCCGCCGAGTACATCTTGGAACTTGATGGCTTCAACGCGATCATGGTCGTTGACCTGCTGACAAAACGGTATCACAACTACGTCCAGCTCTACCCGAAACGCGGTGCTGCGGTGGAACTCCACAACTGTGATTTCATGGACATGGTGTACCGGGGCTGGCACCTTGTTGACAAGGCACGCCGTATGCAGAACGGGACTGCCGGAGTACCAGTACCGAAGGTTGGCGGGTTCCCTGTTGATCTCTCCCCCATTCCCGCAAACGAAGTCATCTCGAACCCGCAGCGATATGCCTACCCTGCCTGTGCGATGACCGTCCGGTTCTCGGCGATGATGCGCCTCGCCGACTACCCATGTCTGGTGACAAGCGAGCCGGTAACGGCAACCCTGATGACCAATATTATCGCCTTGCACAAAGAAACGCCCGCAGCACCCGCACGGATCTGCAAAGACTGTGCATCAGCCGCCCTGATGGACTTCCGGCACAGTTACTGCCAGTGGAGGGAAGCAGTCTGATCCCCGGTTCCGGGCGCCCGTGAGGTAATTACCATGATGTGTTATATCTGTGCAAAAGAGGGGCAGTTTGATTCGGACGCGGTTGCCGTCTGCACCATCTGTGGTATGGGAACCTGCATGAACCATACCATCCGAAAGGATATCGATGTCTGGGAAGGCGGGTATCCGTTCCCCGCAAAGAAACTGCCAAAGAAGATGCCGAGGATGTTCTGCCCGGATTGCAGCGCAGCCTTCGGGAAGGGGAAATAATGGCTTCCCTCTCCACACGCTGCATTGCAGAAGGGGTCGGGACGCTTCTTCTTGTCTATTTTGGAGCCGGTGCAGCGGCGGTGACGCTCATGCTGGCTGCCGGGTCGAATCCTGCGACCCCGTTCAATATCGGGATCGGGCAGTTGGGCGGACTTGGGGACTGGTTCGCGATCGGGATGGTCTTTGCCATCACAATTGCAGCGGTCATCTACTCACTGGGGAGGGTCTCAGGCGCTCATCTCAACCCGGCGGTGACCATCGCTCTCGCGGTGACGAAACGGTTCCCGGCGAATGAAACCGTCGGGTACGTGATCGCCCAGTGTATCGGTGCCGCGTGCGGAAGCCTGCTCTTTGCCCTAACGGTTGGGATGAATGCCGTGACGGTGGGCGGACTGGGTGCCACCGCCCCATTTCCGGGAATCGGGTACGGTCAGGCGATTCTCGCAGAAGCGATCGCGACATTCGTCCTGATGCTCGTCATCATGGGGGTCGCGGTGGACAAACGTGCTCCACCCGGATTCGCGGGGTTGATCATCGGTCTCACGGTCGGCGGAATGATCACGGCAACAGGAAATATCACCGGGGCATCGCTCAACACCGCACGTACGTTCGGACCCTACCTGATCGATTCAGTTTTGGGCGGACCGAACCTCTGGATATACTTCCCAATCTACATCATCGGTCCAATCGTCGGGGCAGTGCTGGCAGCTTTGTTCTACGACCGGATTGCTGCGGAATAATCGGGGACTGGCGGATACACGACACATAAGCCAGAAAATTGCCAGGGAACCCAAAAGGGCACTCTTTTTTACCCGGTTCAATTCCCGAATCGATGAGGATCCATTGATCCAAATTCATGGTAAGTGGTACCGGTGCCCCCCAACCGTCATTTTCAGATTGAATGAAGGCAAGTGGCGTTTCTCCTCATCGTGCCTGAACCATCATAGGTTCATCGTTTGGCAGCGTGACACCAACAGGTGTCAGGCTGGAACAAAAAGAGAATCCTTATTACATGCTCCGGAGAGTCTATGATATGCGAAACATGGTATTTTCCGGAGTCATACTCGCCCTTTGTGTACTACTCGCCGCCGCAGGGTGTGTGAGCCAGACGAATTCCCCCCCGGTGCAGGCAACGGCAACTCCCACGGCAACGATTCCCCCAGGGGTCACACCGACCCCGGCAGTAACGATCGCCACGCCGGATGCGAACGCAACGCAAACAACGTTTTTGTCCATCGCCCCGGCAACACTATCCGATGCTGAGAAACAGGATGTCACCTACCTGCAGGAGTCTGAGAAACTTGAACGTGATCTCTACGCAAAATTCGCCCAGCAATACACATCAGTTCCGGTCTTTGGGAACCTTGCACAGATAGCAGGAATCTATATGACTGCAGACAATGTCATCCTCCAGAGATACAACATCACAAATCCGGAGCTGAACGATCCGGGAAAGTTCACGAACAAGAAATTGCAGAATCTCTATAACACGTTCGTTGATGCCGGAAGCACATCTCTCGCTTCTGCTTTGAACGCCGCGGCAACGAGTGAAGACATGCATATCGCAGATCTGGAATCTGCCCTCCTCCGGACTGACAATGCCGACGTAAAATTCATCTACCGGCAGGAACTCGCGTTCTCGCGCAACAGCCTGCGCGCACTTTCCCAGACAATTACCGCGTTTGGAGGCACATACTCGCCCACGTATCTCACAAAAGAGTATTACAACGCACTCATCGGCAGTCCTGTCGAGCCGGTACCCCTCATCTAATCACTTTTTTTGTGTAGCGTGTTGTATGAATGATACCCTGTATTGGGAATCCCCTGGACTGGCGAGTTTGACATGATCACCCCATGATACTCGCGATATTCCATTACCTGGAGGATAACAACAGCGATATCACCGCTCCATCGATAGTTCTCTGGAACGAAAGACGCCTTGCGGAGGCTGAACGAAAGGATTTCCCGAGCATACCAGAAATTGAAGTGGTCGTTCCGGTTGTAGAACCGGTCGTGGGTGCCGGAGAGATCAACTCGGCGTTCGCACACTTTAAAGATCACTTTCCTGAATTGTCCCAAACCTTTCATAAACCCCAATTCCCATATCCATCAACTCCAAAATCTCCCGGTGTTTGTCGCTTAAACCGGTAATGGTAAAA
>JAQTSH010000053.1 GCA_028711405.1 Methanoregula sp. | reverse complement strand
TCTACCAGCGGACACGAAAAAATCCTGGCACGACGCCTACCGCGAAGTGCGGCGGGCAGGTTTCGGAACCGAAGTGCGGCGCCGGATCATGCTCGGCACCTTCGCCCTCTCCAGCGGGTATTACGGGAAATATTATGCAAAGGCACAGGTTGCGCGGGAGAACATAAAGAAGGACTTTACCCGGATCCTGTCGGATGTGGATGTCATCGTCGGTCCGACCATGCCCACCATCGCGTTTAAACTCGGCGAAAAGGCAGATCCGCTCTCCATGTACCTCTCGGACATCCTGACGGTTCCGGCAAATCTTGCCGGTATCCCGGCGATCTCCGTCCCCTGTGGGAAGGTCCAGGGGATGCCCGTCGGACTCCAGGTGATGGGACGACCCTTTGAGGATGAACGGGTGATCGATGTGGCGTTCGCCTACGAACAGGCGGTGAGATCATGACGGAGACCGGGATCATTGTCGGACTGGAAGTCCACTGCCAGCTCGATACGAAATCAAAACTCTTCTGCGGGTGCTCGACGGATTACCGGAGCGATGGTCCGAACACCCATGTCTGCCCGGTCTGCCTGGGTCTGCCCGGTTCGATGCCGGTCTTAAACAAGCGGGCGATTGAGTTCGCGATGCGGGTGGCAAAGGCGCTCAACTGCACGGTCATCCGGGAATCCGAGTTCTCCCGGAAGAACTATTTCTACCCCGACCTCGACAAGGCATACCAGATCACCCAGTATGACAAACCGCTTGCCGAAGGCGGCTATATCGAGATCGAGTCGGATGAAGGCGGCGAGAAGCGCGTCCAGCTCACCCGCATCCACGTGGAAGAGGACCCGGGCAGGCTCGTCCACATGGGCAACCCGGAGCGGGGCAAGTATTCCCTCGTGGACTACAACCGTGCCGGTATCCCGCTCATCGAGATCGTGAGCGAGCCGGACATGCGGTCGGCAAAAGAGGCGCGGAAGTTTTTGAATAAACTCCGTGCGACGCTGGAGTACCTCGGGGTCTTTGACTCCGAGAAGGAAGGGTCGCTCCGGGTCGATGCGAACATCTCCATTGTCGGGAACGAGCGGGTCGAAGTGAAGAACATCTCCTCCTACAAAGGGGTGGAGAAAGCGCTGAACTTCGAGGTGACGCGGCAGAAGAACCTGATCCGGCGGGGCATGAAAGTAGAGCGGGAGACCCGGCACTTCCTTGAAGGTCGCGGGATCACCCAGTCTGCCCGGTCGAAGGAGCAGGAGCACGACTACCGGTACTTCCCGGAGCCGGACCTCCGCCCCCTCCAGGTCCAGTCGTGGGTGAAGGATATTGTGCTGCCGGAACTGCCGGATGCCCGGCGGGAGCGGTTTATCGCGCAGTACGGATGCTCGCTCAACCATGCCCGGACGCTGACGGGCGAACTCCGGCTCGCGAACTTCTTCGAGCGTGTCGTCGCACCGGACACCGGATTGTGCAGCCTTGCGGCGACCTGGATCGCCGACACGCTAAAGGGAGAACTGAACTACCGGGACATGAGCATCGACGCGCTCGATCCCAGGAGTTTCACGAGCCTGTGTCATCTTGTGAAATCCGATACGATCACCGACAAGAGTGCGATCGAGGTGTTGCGGGTGATGCTTGACGAGCGCCGGGCGGCACAACCCTGCGAGACCCCGATAGAGATCGTCACCCGGTTGAACCTGAAGAAGACGTCCGGAGACGCATCAGCGCTTGCGGCGATCATCCGGGACGTCATCGCGGAGAATGCGAAGGCTGTGGAGGATTACCGTGCCGGGAAGAACGGCGCGATGAACTTCCTCGTCGGTTGTGCCATGAAGAAGACGAGGGGCAGGTCGGATCCCAAAGACCTGAACCGCGAGATCGCAGAAGCGCTAAAACCCGTGGATGTGTGACCCACCGTGCACCTGATCGTTGCGGAAAAGAATATTTCGGCGCGACGCATCGCCCAGATCCTTGCCGACAAGAAGAAGACGAGCGAGCAGAAGGATGCCGGGGTCTCTACCTACACGTTCGGCGATACGGTCACGGTCGGACTTCGCGGGCATGTAGTCGAGGTGGACTTCGAGCCGGGCTACGAGAACTGGCGGAGCGAAAAGGCAACCCCCCGGAGCCTGATCGACGCGAAGACGATCAAAATCCCGTCTGAACGGAAGATCGTTCACCTCCTCCAGAAACTGGCAAAAAAAGCCGACCGCGTCACGATCGCCACTGATTTCGATACCGAAGGGGAACTGATCGGGAAGGAAGCGTTCGACCTCGTGCGGGAAGTGAACCGGAACGTGCCCGTTGACCGGTCGCGGTTCTCTGCGATCACCCCGCAGGAGATCCGGAGTGCCTTTGCCAGAACGACGAGTCTCGACTTTGCGCTCGCAAGTGCCGGGGAAGCCCGGCAGTCCATCGATCTCATGTGGGGGGCGTCGCTTACCCGGTTCATCTCGCTCTCTGCCCGGCGCGGAGGGCAGAACATCCTTTCGGTCGGGCGGGTCCAGAGCCCGACCTTAACGATGATCGTCGACCGGGAGAAAGAGATCGAGGCGTTCGTGCCGGAGAAATATTGGCAGCTCTCGCTTGAGACCGAGAAGGCAAAAGAGAAGATCGAAGCCCGGCACATGAACGGGCGGTTCAAGGAGAAGGCAGCTGCCGTTCTCGCCCGGGACCGGACGAAAGAGCCGCTTGTCGTCATGGATGTGAAGGTGGGCACCAAGCAGGACCATGCGCCTTCCCCGTTTGACACCACCACGTTCATCGTCGCCGCTGCCCGGCTCGGGTTCTCGGCGGCAAACGCGATGCGTATCGCGGAAGATCTGTACATGAACGGGTTTATTTCGTACCCAAGGACTGACAACACGGTCTATCCCCCGTCGCTTGACTTAAACGGGTTGCTCGTGACGCTCCTTGCATCACCCTTTAAGAAAGATGTCCAGTGGGTGCAGGCGCACCGGCGGGCAGTCCCGACGACCGGGAAGAAGACCACCACCGATCATCCGCCGATTCACCCGACCGGTCCGGCAACCCGTGAGGCGATCGGTGACGATGCGTTTAAGGTCTATGAACTGGTAATCCGCCGGTTCCTTGCCACCCTCTCGCCGGATGCGCTCTGGGAGACCCTTAAGGTGAACTTCGACGCCCACGGCGAAGGCTATACAACCACCGGTGGGCACCTGCTCGAACCCGGCTGGCACACGGTGTACCCGTTCTCGGAAGCGAAAGAGACGATCCTGCCCGCATTCACCATTGGCGAGAAACTGCCGATCAGAAAGGTCACGCTCGATGAGAAGGAGACCCAACCCCCGGCACGGTACACGCAGAGCAAGCTGATCCAGCGGATGGAGGAACTGGGTCTGGGCACAAAGAGCACCCGGCATGAAGTGATCGCAAAGCTCGTGTCCCGGAAATATGTCGAGGGCAATCCCCTCCGCCCCACGCTGGTCGGGCGTGTCGTCACCGAGTCCCTCGAACAGCATGCCGACACGATCACGAAACCCGATATGACCCAGACGATCGAGTCCCACATGCAGCAGATCAAGGAGGGCAAACGGACGCGGGAGGACGTCGTCCGGGAGTCCCGCCGGATGCTGCACCTGGCATTTGACCAGCTCGAGGCGCATGAACAGGAGATCGGGGACGATATCCGGGGAAGGACAGCGGAAGAAATGAACCTGGGCGCCTGCCCGGTCTGCGGCGGGACGCTGGCGATCAGGCACCTGCGGGGCTCAACTCAGTTCATCGGTTGTGCCCGGTACCCGGACTGCACGTTCAACATCGGGCTTCCGGTGACTCAGTGGGGCTGGGCGGTCCGGACGGACGAGGTCTGCGACAAGCACCAGCTCCATTTCGTACGGCTTGTGCGAAAGGGCGCCCGCCCGTGGGACATCGGGTGCCCGCTCTGCCATCACATCAACTCCAATGCAGAGTCGCTCCTTGAGATGCCCTCGATGACCACCGACCTGATCGCAAAAGCCCGGTCACGGCACATCTACACGGTGGCGGAGATCGCCCGCAGTCCGCCAGAGACGCTGGCGAAGGTGCTGGATCTGGCACCTGACAAGGCAGCCGGTCTCCAGAAAGAGGCGGAAGTCATGCTCGAAAAGCTGCGCCGTCGTTCTGAGTGCCGCAAGTTCATGCGCAACCACCTGATCCCGCGAAAAGGGCGCAGTTACGCAAAGATCATGACGACCTTGAAGGAGGCGGGGGTGACCGATCTCGCCACGCTTGCCAGTGCCTCACCCGAGACCCTGAAGAAAGCCGGTGTCGGTGAGAGCGAGGCAACGCAGCTCTTAACCGAAGCCCAGGTGTCGTATAACGGGCAGGTCTTAAAAGAGATCGGGATTCCTGCGATCAGCCTGAAGAAGTACATCGCGCACGGCATCATCACTCCCGAAGCGTTCTGTTCGACCCCGCCGGCGACCCTTTCCAGTCTCACGGGCATGGGACTCTCGACTGTGCACCGGCACGTCGGGTTGGTCTGCGCTTACCTGAAGAAACCCGCTCCGGTCAAACTCTCAAAACAGCAGATCGAGCGCGGCAGAAAAGAACTCCTCGCGGTCAGCGGACTGGGTGCAACCGTCGTTACGAAACTCTTCGACGCCGGGATTTTTGATCACGAGAGCCTGCTCCGGGCGGATGCCGGGCAGGTATCCGCCCGGACAGGGATCCCTGTTGACAAGATCCGGGGGTACCAGGCGCTCATTAAAAAGAAGCGGGAGAACGCGGTCATACGGATCTGAGTGCGTGAAGGGGCAGGCATCTTTTTCTGACTGTTTCAATCCTGCCCGCGTGTGTTCCTGCCCAGGAATTTTGGTTTTTAAAATTTTTCAGACCGGTGATCGCGTCTCCTCGCGTCTCCTCGCGTGTCATGAGCGCAAGACCCTTCCGTCTCATTCTCACGAATGATGCCCCATCCCGTATCGTGGGTACAGGCTCCCGCTCCTGATCCGGGGATGTCATCAGTTTATTGAGCTCCGGCACCAAGTACTGGTGATACTGATGAAGTGGAAAGACTGGGTGCATGTGACCAAACTCGATCCTGACAAACAGCTCCGTCCCGGTGACATCGACGCGATTGCCGCAAGCGGCACTGATGCGCTGATGCTCTCCGGTACCCTGAATGTCACGCAGGAGAACCTCGCCGCCCTCCAGAAGCAGTTGAAAGCATACAATCTCCCGCTCGTCATGGAACCCGCAGGTCCGGACGCCGTCCTGACAGACGGGATCGACTATGTCTTTGTGCCAAGCGTCATGAACACCTCCGATGTGCAATGGATCGTCGGCAAACACAAAAACTGGATCCAGCAGCAGAAACAGGCGATCCCGTGGGACCAGATCGTCCCTGAAGCCTACATCGTCCTCAACCCGGACTCCTCGGTTGGCAAGGTGACCCGATCCGTTTGTTCCCTCCAACCCGATGAGGTCGCTGCCTTCACCACCGTCGCAGACCATTACTTCCATTTCCCCATCGTCTATATCGAATACAGCGGGATGTATGGCGACCCGTCGATGGTGAAAGCGGCAGCGGCGGCAATCGACAAAGCGGTCCTCTACTATGGCGGCGGGATCAACTCCGCCGATAAGGCAGCGGAGATGTCCCAGTACGCCGACACGATCGTTGTCGGGAACGCGGTATACGACAAAGGAGCCGGGATCCTGAAGGCGACCGTTGACGCCGTCCAGTAATCCCGGAAACGGGATACGGCGTTTTGTCTGAACACGAGTGAACAAAAAAACAATTTTTCCCATGCCCGAGATCGATATCGTCCTTGTTGCGCCACTCTACGAAGGCAACGTGGGGTTTGCCGCACGGGTCATGAAGAACTTCGGATTCACCCGCCTCGTGCTTATCGATCCCTGCGAGATCGGAAACGAGGCGAAAACCCGTGCCTCCCATGCGCAGGATGTCCTTGTGGCTGCTGAACGCTGCACGATCGAGGACGTGTTCGCCCGGAGCAATATCGTTGTCGCGACGACCGGCGAAGTGTCCAAATCCGTCTGCACCCCGATGCGGATGCCGTTTTACACCCCCCGCGAGTTGCGGGAACACATCTTTGACCTTGACGGGCGGATCTCGATCCTGTTCGGGCGGGAGAACTGGGGGCTCAACAACGCAGAAGTGAAACACAGCGACATTATCTGCACAATCCCGACCTCACCGGACTACCCGATCCTGAACCTCTCCCACGCGGTCGGGGTGGTCTGCTATGAACTGGCAAATCTTAAGCGGAACAGCTATTCGCTCGCATCCCCGTTTGAGATGGGACACCTGTACCGTCACATCGACCGGTTCCTTGACGCGGTTGACCACCCGCAGTTCAAGCGCGAGAACACGCTTGTCATGATGCGCCGGATCTTCGGTCGGGCGAACCTGACCACCCGTGAAGCCAGTACCCTGCACGGACTGATGCGCCGGACCGAGGGGAAGATCAATCCGGCGCTTCTTCGCCGTGACAGATTCCGTATGGACGATGAGAGTGCTAAAGAGGAATAAGCACCCACAGGTACGACAATGATTCTCGTGGACTGGCAGATCCTCGATCGTATTGCGCGGGGCTATATCAAAATCGATCCGTATGATCCCTCGCTTGTGCAGCCCAACTCTCTTGACATCCGGCTCGGCAACCACTTCGTCTGGTACAATGCCGGCAGTGCTGTGATCGATCCGTTCGATAAAGAGAGCGTGACCGCAGATGTGGACGAGATCCACGCGCCCCATTTCGTCCTGCATCCCGGGCAGTTCATCCTTGCAGAGACGCTCGAATGCATCGAACTCCCGGACAACATCGTCGCGACCATCGAAGGCAAATCGAGCATCGCCCGGCTGGGAGTCACCCTCCACCAGACCGGTGGCTGGATCGATGCCGGGTTCCGGGGCACGATCACGCTTGAGATGTGCAACGTGAACACCCGCCCGGTGAAAGTCTATGCCCATATGCCCATCGGGCAACTGGTCTTCTACACGACCGAGCGGGCAGCGCAGCCGTACAACAAAAAGGGCGATGCAAAGTACCTCGACCAGCGGCAGGCAACCCTCTCCCGGTACCACGCGAACCGGCGGGAACCCGCGAACGCGGGCAATGAGGGTAAATACGAATAGAACTCAGTTTATAAGGATAATTGTTCCGGTAGGGAGATGAAATCATGCGACTTCTTCTGATTCATTCAGATTATATCGAATACGAAGCTAAAAAAAGGACAAAGATGGCGGAGGAGTGTACCGTTCTCTCGGACAGGGAAGACGAGGCACTCACCGTGTTCTGCGCGGTGGAGTCTGTTGACGAGGAGGATCTCGCCGGGGTCGTCAGCCAGGCAGTTGAGGAGATCAAGAAGACTGCCGGACAGGTGCATGTCGGGAAGGTTCTCATTTACCCGTATGCCCACCTGTCCAGCGACCTTGCCGCGCCGGATATCGCGGTGACTGCCCTCTCATCGCTCAAGGATGGACTCGAATCGGAAGGTTTCGCGGTCAAGCGTGCACCGTTTGGCTGGTACAAGTCATTCAAACTGTCGTGCAAGGGTCATCCGCTCTCGGAGCTCTCAAAGACGATTGTGCCCGGAGGAGAAGAGGGCGAGGTGAAGAAGACGAAAAAGGAGGTCACCCATGACTGGTTCGTCATGACGCCGGATGGGAAGACCCATGACTGGAAGGATTACGCGGACGATTCCCCGTTCGGGTGCCTCGTGAAAAAGGAACTGGGTGTCGCGGAACCGACCGGTGGCAAACCGGCGCATGTCGAACTGATGCGTTCCAAGGAGCTCGTGGACTATGAACCGGCGAGCGATGTGGGATGCCTGCGTTGGATGCCCAAGGGAAAACTCGTCCGGGACCTGCTCTCCGACTATGTGTTAAAACTCGTGCTCGATTATGGCGGAACCCCGGTCGAGACTCCGGTGATGTACGATCTCGGCGACCGGGCAATCTACGAGCATGCGGACAAGTTCGGCGAGCGGCAGTACCGGTTCCGGAGCGACAACCGGAGCATGATGCTCAGGTTCGCTGCCTGTTTCGGGATGTTCTCGATCATGCGGGACATGCACATCTCCCCGAACAACCTGCCGATGAAGATGTACGAGCTCTCCACGTACTCGTTCCGGCACGAGCAGAAGGGTGAAGTGATCGGTCTGAAGCGCCTGCGGGCGTTTACGATGCCGGATATGCACTCGCTCTGCACGGATATGCCCGAGGCGATGAAGTGCTTCGAGGAGCAGCTTGCGATGGGGTGGCAGACGGGTAGGGATTTCGAGACGAAACTTGTCGCTGCGTTCCGGTGTACGAAGAAGTTCTATGATGAGAATGGTGCATGGGTGCAGAAGATCGTGAAGGATTCTGCATGCCCGATGCTCATCGAGATCCTGTCCGACCGTGTCCATTACTGGGAGGCGAAGATCGATCTTGCTGCGATTGACGGGCAGAACCGCCCGATCGAGAACCCGACGGTCCAGATCGATGTCGAGAGTTCGACCCGGTTTGCGATCAAGTACCACAAGGATGACGGGACCCCGGTGTATCCGCCGATCCTTCACTGCTCCCCGACCGGCAGTATTGAGCGGGTGATCTGTGCGATCCTCGAGAACATTTCCACGCAGAAAGTCCCTGCCCTTCCGACATGGCTCTCGCCTGTGCAGGCACGGGTGGTGCCGGTATCAGAACGCCACGGTGCGTATGCTCTTGAAATCTGCAACGCGCTGAATGCCGCACAGGTGCGGTGCGATGTGGATGACCGGGAGGAGAGCGTGGGGAAGAAAGTACGCGAAGCCGGTATGGACTGGGTGCCCTATGTCGTGGTTGTCGGCGATGAGGAAGTGGCGACAAAGAATCTCACGGTGACGATCCGGAAGAAGTCTCAGCCGAACAAGCCCTGTAAGGAACAGTTGACGGTGGATGCGCTTGCTCGTGCCGTGAAAGCCGAGATCGGCAGTATGCCGTTCCGCCCGCTGTATACTCCCCGGAAACTCTCGATGAAAGCCAGGTATATCTGAAATCAATAGCATCTTTTTTTATTGTCTTCGCATTATGTCTACCCGGGACATGGCAAGGGTGCGGGAACACATTTGAAAAATCGCGAATTTGTTATCTGCTACGTGGATTCTCCGACGTGCCGTGATCGTAACTGTCTTCGGAGAACCGGGCTTCTCTTCCCAAAAACTCCGTGTTCCCAT
>JAQTSH010000052.1 GCA_028711405.1 Methanoregula sp. | reverse complement strand
ACCCGACAGACAACGGTCTATTCTTTCTTTTAATGTGCCCTGACAACTGGGTAGTGTGAGGTTTGAGCGTACTGCGGTGAAAGTCGCAAGGTGCGTTCTTGGAAGGGGGGGAGGAAGTAATTCCTCCCTCCTATTCGACAAGGCGTGGAAAGTAGAATTACAAAAGTTTTCTAATGAGACTGGATTGATAATATTTGTTTGCCATTTCCCCCCTGGGACAAGTAAGTGGAATAAAATTGAACACAGATTATTCTCCGCCATTACAAAAAATTGGAGGAGTAGACCACTAATAAGTATGGAAACTATTGTCAATTTGATAGGAAATACTAAAACTGCTTCGGGGTTAAATGTGCAATGCGAAGTAGATACAAACTTGTACGCAACCGGGGTTAAAATTTCCGAGGCGCAGATGGCTCAATTATGTATTTACCAGAATAATTTTCACGGAGAGTGGAACTACTGTATCTCGCCACTTAAAATGGATGACTAAATAATTTACGGTCGCTTAAAGGATTTTCAAACTATGTAACCGTGAAGTTTGTCGATGGAAAATTTAACGTTAAACCGAAACAGAATGCCATCACGCAGCGGTTGAATAAAATGGGGAAGTTTATTCTGCTTTATCAAGGAGATTTGGATTGGATTACATGTCTCACATTATATCGTCAACGGGATGCAGTAGAGAAATGTATTATGACTATGAAGGACTTTTTGGGTGCACTTCCCTTGAATGTGCAAAAAGATGAGACCTCAAAGGGATTTTTGTTTATTGTATTTCTTGGAATGATCATCCGTACAAAATTACACCTAATGATGAACGAAAATGGACTTGCCAAACAATTTTCGGTTGAAAAGATGCTTTTGGAGCTGGAAAAGATCAAGAAGTTCCAACTTCAGTAGATTAAAGTTCAACGAAACTCGGTCAAGTTGGCAGCATACACACATTCTAGATAAAACCCCAAACTCGTGTTAATTTCTAAAACTGGGCTCAATATGGCTTCAAAATGAAATCCAACAACAAGTTAAGTACTTTTGTATCAAACCCCCCGCAACCCAAAAACGGTATCGGGTTTGACAAAATTTACACAAATCCGGCAGAGCGAATCAGAAGTTGGAAGTGTATAACTATCATTTCCACTGCAAAAACGAAAATTTAAAAACAGCATCCGCTCAAACCGGTTGCCACATTTTCCGATAACAACCAAAGAAGATACCCGGATCTTCAGGTTATTGCAATTTCATCCATCTGTTTGAGTCTGAACAGATGCGACGAGTTCTCACGGATGATGTCCGCAAAATGAGCCAACGACAATAAATTCTCTTTGATGACTTTCGGTCCAGATTTTTTGCTGGCACAATGAGTCCATTTTTCGGATACCCACATGTTCTGGATGATAAATGAAAGAAGGGTATAAAAATACCGGATCTTCTCATCCTTCGTTGACGTTTTCGAGCGTACGGAATTCCGCAGTCGATATGTCGATTCGATAGCAAACCGGTGCCGATATATTTCCCGAACGTTTCGAGGTGATGTCGACATTCCAAAAACTGCGAACGCATGGTGTTCTAGCCCTTTCTTCTTATGCTTCCCCATCATGTAGACCACACAATCGGTGATGATAAGGTCAACAGAATCTTGCGATCCCTCCTTCATCGTGTAGGTGAACGTTGATGATGCCCGCCCTTTCAACTTCGCTTTTAACGACCTCCCACTTTTCTTGACTGGAATGAGGTGAGGGATCCCACTCTGCTGAAGATATCGCAAGATCGCTGCGCTAAAAAACTCCCGGTCCAGGCATATACTTCGGATTTTCAATCCAAGTGAGTCGATAAGTTCCACACATTGCTGTATGGACTCGACGTTCTTCATATCGTTCTGCCAAGGAACCGAAAATAGTGTGATGTGACGACCCTGATCAACAATGCTCATCGTAAAGTACGTATAAAAGTGGTTAGTAGATGCCTTCCTTTTACCGCCGCCGGTATAGGCGTCTGGTTTATCGTCGTGTTTGCCGTAATACGGATCCTGGGTTTTATCAATGGCGAATGCGTACTTCTGTCCCGGGCGAATGACCTTACTGCACGCTTTGAGAAGCATGTCTGATGACTGCTTGATCATCTCAACCATGTCTAACCCATGAAGGTACGTGAGACATGAGGTATGCGACGGAACTCCGTGGTGATATAGGGTGTAGGCGGAAATTGATGTCCCGCAACAAGATGCTTCGATGCATCCCTTGAGGATGATTGGATCTGGTTGGCGGTAAGGGAAGATCGTACTATGATAGGATACGATCTGGTAGATTTTATCCGCATAATCTATGTTCTTTTCGCGATTCTTCTTTTTTTCTGGGCTCTTTTTCGATTTGGAGACCATATAGGGACAATTTTATAGACCTATAAACATATCTGAAACTGATATGGTACGGCACGAAATTTTCTAGATCTTGAGGATTTTTTCCCAATTTTTGAAGGGAATTTTGCCAAGCGCGCAGATGACTGGATGAGCGTTCATTTTTTTAAAAGTAGTTAACTTTCTTGATGAGGGGATGTTTCAGATGGCTGAATCATGCCCGTTTTTTAATGTACTGAACTTGAGAATGGAGAAATTATTGTTTCTGAAGTTACCAAGAAAAACCGGGCGATTTTAGAAGCTTTCAATTTATGCGCCTAAATGTTCGGGAGGTCAGGATCGTAATCGTTCAATATTATTTTTTCTCAAGCATTGCTATCGTGCAGATACCGGAGAAGAGGTTTTCATTATGTTTAGAGTGGATACAGAAGAACCTAAATTTATTCAAGAATGGCATCGAGTTCTTCATCAGAAAATCCTAACTGATGCAGAACAAGTTTCATGTATACTGATGAGAGTTCAGATTTTGCCATAATTACCGGCGCCCGGTATACTCTTCCCGCTTTCTCCCGTTCAAAAACAGCATGGCTGGCACCTCGCTGCCTGACAATCTTAGCATTACCCAGAGCAAGAAGCCGGGAGAACTTCTTACTTGACATGGGCAGGATTTTTTTAGAGACTGGCACTGACCATGAATGTTATGCTCTCTGAATATTTCCACTCACGTGAAGGTTTTACAAAATCAACATCCCCAATGAGAAATTCGCGCAGAAGATCAAGGGGAACCGGTTGTATCTCATGCTCCAGTCCTTTTTCTTTCATATACGAGAGATATTCGTTGCACGCTTCCTGTAGCATATTCTTGGTTTCTTCGATACTTTCACCCTGGCTTGCGGTGTTGAGTTCAAGACATAACCCCACATAACAATCACCCGCTTTCTTAATTATTCCGGTAAATTGCATGTCTCATCCCCCCCTTCTTTGTAATTACCATAATCATAGTATATGGGTTTTTTCTTATGAAAACGGCTACCGCCGTTTTCATGCTGTATGCTTGTGCCATCATCAGCTCATCGGCAGTTCTGATGAATAATCCGCTCCGTGCTATAACGGCTCTGTCTAAAAAGTAAGTGATTTTTGAGGTATCAAGCGAGGCTGTTGCACAAACCCTCCGGAAAACCCCATTACCGACGTGACCGATCCAAATCACTCAAAATTGGAACAAGAAAGAAAAAATCCGGATCGTTTTTACATTTGCCGGGCTGGGAGCCGTCCCGGTTATGGATTCAGCAGCCCGGCCGGGTATTGGATCATTATATGATATGCGGACAATTCTTTTTATTGGGTTTTGGAATCAAATCTATCAACATTTTTCTGATTTTTGCAAAACATTTTTTGCAATATGCCAAAAAGTTTATACACAATGCACAAAATACATTATATGAGGTCCTATGAAACAGCAGACCCTTGTAATGGGCAGCATCCTTGCTGTCGCAATTGTTGCCGCCGTAATATGCGTCGGCATGGTCAGCGGCTATTCAATATTCAAACCATGTATTACCGTTGATCCGGTGAGCGATACGAACACAGGAAGCACCCCTGTGGATGCGGGACAATACATCAACATTGATCCCGTTATCGACAAAACAACCGGGGATCTCCTGATCGTTACGGGTTCAACGAATCTTCCGGCAGGGACGGAGTTGATGGTTCAGGCAGGCAGCTCCAACGGAGGTGCCAAGGTACGCGCAGGCACGGTTGGGGTAAACCGCTTTTCCTCACCACTCGATACCTCCACCATGGAACCTGGCAAAAAAACGATCAAGGTCACCAATATGATTGGTGACTTGGAAAAAGGAGATTACAGGAAGGGTGACATCAATGCGACAGCTTCCTTCACGCTGAAAGGACCCTACCTTACAACTGACACACCAGTACAGGCAACAATCACCAAAGATGATTTCATTCGTATAAATACTATCGGTGACAGGTCCTTCGGGGACCAGTTCCTCATCACCGGGACAACAAGTCTTCCCGTAGGAACTGAAGTCCTTTGGCAGGTTTCACCAGCCTCGTTCACAACAGATCCAGACCAGCAGACAGGAACCTTCACCGGGGCTATGGCAAATTCCCAAGTAACGAAAGGAACTGGCAACATCAATCGTGTGTCGTTTGCCATGGATACGTACGTTCTCCTGCCGGAGCAGTACAATGTATCCGTATCAACGATCGCCGGAGACCGTACTAAAGGTGATTTCAGACCGGGCGATCTGACAGGATCCGTCCTATTCACCCTGCACCAGGGTCCGGCAACCGCAGACCAAGGGCAGTACATCCGTATTGACCCAATTGCCGACAAAACAACCGGCGATCTCCTGATCGTTACGGGTTCAACGAATCTTCCGGCAGGGACGATCCTGATGATACAGTCCGGCAGCTTCGGAAGTGGCTTTGGAAGTGATACCATGGTCAGAGCAGGTACTGGCGGGATAAACCGGTTTTCCATGCCGGTCGATACTGCCATCCTGAAACCGGGCACACAAACAATCACCGTCACCAACATGAAAGGCGATCTGGCAAAGGGAGATTACGGGCCCGATGATGTAACGAGCACAGCCACCTACATCCTGAAAGGGTCCTACCTTGGAACTGACACACCGGTACAGGCTACAATCACCAAAGACGATTACATCCGCCTGAATGCAATCGGTGACAAGAAGATCGGAGACCAGTTCCTCATCACCGGGACCACCAGCCTTCCCGTTGGCACCACTCTGATCTGGGAGGTCATGCCGGATACGGGAACACCCCCGACCGGCCTTGACCTGAACACAACGGGCATTATGGCAAATAATGCGGTAACGAAAGGGGATGGCACATCGAACCGGGTATCGCTCGCCGTTGATATGAACGGATTTGCACCGGGGAAGTACGTTGTCCTGGTGGGTGAATTCAAAGGAGATCCGGCAAACAGGGATATCGCAATGGGAGACCCGGTTGGATCCGCCCTGTTCAACCTGGAATAACCGCTATGCACACTACAAGAAGACACCCCACAATTTTTTCCAGAAACCGGACAAAACTGAAAAAATCCCGGGAACGACCAGGAGACGTGTCATCGAAAATGTCCCTGTCAGTCATTATCCGGGAAAAAATCCGGCACGTGCTCTCAACCTTATGGAAGAAGAACCGCTATCCGAAAAAGTTTAGGAAAAACCATGAAAACACATAAGAAATCAGGTCTCGGGTTTATCTGCCTGACCATGCTTATCGCCATCGCGATGATAACCATTGCGGGTTGTGTTGGCTCCGTGCAGGAGTCGCAGAGCAAGGTGACATCCGCAAGTAATGTACAGACTGAACAGACGACCGCCACGACGACAGTCGCAACAAGACCCGCAAACGTACCGGCAACAAAAACAACCCCAATGCTTGCTTCCTCATCAATCCAGTCCAACGGGGTTATCACATTCGATCCTACCAGCGACAAGAAGGCCGGTGACACGTTCCGCATCACCGGAACAACCAGCCTTCCGGCAGGGACAAACCTCTTCTGGCAGGTTAGACCGGACACAGGAACTCCCCCTACCGGCATAGACCTGAATTCCCGAATGGGCATTATAGCCAATAATCAGGTAACAAAAGGCAGTGGTACGGCAAACCCGGTTTCACTTTCTGTTGATGCCAAAGACACAAAAGATCTGGCAGCGGGGAAGTACGTTGTCCTGGCAGTTTCCTTAAAAGGGGACCCGATGACCACAGACCCGACAACAGGGATACTGGCAGGATACACCTATATTACCCTGAAATGAACGGGCAGGAATCTTGAAAAACAATTCAGGAGAGACCATGAAAACGGATCAGAGATTAGGCTACGTTTTCGTCTGCTTTGCCATCCTTATAACTATCGCGACCATGATGGTTATTGGGTGTACAGATTCCGCTCCCAACCCGCAGGAGCAGGTGACGGTATCAGGTGGAACGTCGGGTGAACATTCAACCGCCAGTATTGGGGTCACGACAAAGGCAACCGTGACACCTTCACCCCAGAAGACGGTACCCCAGACACCGGTGTCCCGTCCTTCAACGACAAAGACACCTGCGAGTACATCCGATCCTTCGGAACAGGCCATTCCAAACGGGATCATTATTGACAGCATTTGTGACATTACGGCAGGAGATCCCCTTGTTGTAAGTGGCAGGACCAGCCTGCCGCCCGGCACGAACCTTATCGTAAAAGTTGTCCCGGTCACTATGAACAAGGGAACAATTGCCGGTGATTTCCGGAACACGGAGAAGAGTGCCGTAACGAAAGTTACCGCAGGTTCCGCAAACGGTGACCGGTTTTCGATTACCCTTGAGACCGGAAACCTTCCCTTCGCGGAACATATTGTTTTTGTCTCCGATATGGATGACGAGGCAGCCGGCAGCACTTCAGAGCCGACCGGGGTAACAGGATCAGCACTGTTTAGCGTTATTGGCCGCTGAACCGTGACAGTTCCGGGGGAATAATATGCGGAATCGTGTCAAATGATAAAAAAATTATTACCCGATGCACAAAATACATTACATTGAGGTCATATGAAAAAGAAATATCTCACATGTGCCGGTATTATCTCCGCGGCAATACTCGTCATCATGTTCGCAGGCATCCTCCTGACGGGTTCCTTCTCCGTCTTCTCCTCAGTTACCATCGATCCCATTCCGGATCACGCTACCGGAGACCTCGTGGTCATTACGGGGACAACAAACCGTATGGCCGGCACGGTAATCGAACTGGATATCATCGCTGTTTCGTCTGCTGCCGGAACGAAACCCCATACCGGTACTGTAAATGGGTTTATTGCCCGTAGTGGGGGAATGTCGAACACCTGGTCAGCTGCACTGGACACCTCCGCAATCCCCCCGGGGGAATATCTGGTGAACGCCTACTGGATCAATGAGACCGTCAGGAGCGATCTCCTCGCAACATCACGGTTTCGGCTGACCGGAACGAAACCCGCCCCAACAGGAACTCCCGGCACAGGAGAGATCCAGCCCCAACAAATCAGGATCAACCCCCCCGGCACACTCTGGCGCGGGGAAACACTCCTCGTTACAGGGACAACAAGCCTGCCGGAAGGAACTGAGCTCATCTATCTGGTCATCCAGCAGTCCAATACTTCGGTCTTCACCGTGGACCCGAAGACCGGAAACCGGGAAGTGACGGAAGGGCTCACGCGATCGGGAGTGATCAGGGTACGACCGGGAACAGCGGGAGTCAACCGGTGGTCGTTTGCGGAGGATAGCACCAAATTCATCCCAAGCAAGTACCTTATCATCGTCACGCTGGAATCAATCAGCCCGGAGAAGATCGGACTAACAAGCCCTTTTGACACTGCACCACTTATCGTAAAAGAAGCAATCCTTAACAGCCCCACATCACCGGCCATGGACGCCAGTCCCTGCCGATACATTACCATCGATGCGTTCCCCATCAGTTGGACCAACCAGACCTTTACCATCACGGGGACCACAGACTTCCCTCCCGGAACGGAATTGCTCGTCCAGGTCTATCCTACGGAATATGACCTTACCATGAACCCGGAAGTGAAACACTTTGCATCGTCCATGTCGGGAGCTTTGGGGTCGGTGACTGTTGAGGAAGGGACTGGCAGCACCGGACTCTGGTCCCTGACTCTGGATACGGAAAAGATGGATCCCGACCTGCGGAAATATGTCGTGAATATCAGTAATAGCCGGATCGATAACCGGACCTATGAAACTATATCCGGGGACACGTACTGCTCAAAGAGGCTTATCCCCCCGAGCTGGTCGCCATGAAACGTCTTACCTATCTTACCTGCACACTCATCGTAGCCTGCATGGTTGCCGCAATGGTCGGGTGGTCGATGGCAGCCGGAAACTTCTTAATCCCTGTCATTGCTATCCCGCTGGGAATCATCGTCATCCTTGCCTGCCGGGCACAGGTTGACATCGTAATAGCAGACGAGCGGGAGAAAAGGATCCGGAGTAAAGCAGCTCTTCGCACGCTCGAAGTTGTCGTCATCGCGGGGGCGATAGCCGCGATTATCCTGTATTCCTATGTCGTGAGCGTTCCTCTCGCCCCGATAATAACCGGAAAACTGTTCCTCAATGATGACGGGACACAGTCCATGACAATAGCCGAGTATAAGCCGGGGAGTGTACCGGGCCCACAAACCCTTGTCCGGTCAACGACAATAAGAAACCTGAATGCCATGAATGAGTCCGAGGCGATGACGTACTGTACGTATGTCCGCGAGGGCTTTTTAGAGAACGAGAACCGGGGGCTTGCCGGAATGACCATCGGGTGCATTCTGGTTATTCTCCTGGCAACGTTTGGAGCATTTTATCTTTATTACGACAGAAAATACTAAACACAGGCTGCAATGAAAAACCGAATCCGCGTGCTCCGTGCCGAGCGTGAAATGACCCAGGAACAACTCGCAGAGCTTGTCGGAGTAACACGGAATACCATCATCTCCATCGAGAAGGACAAATACTGCCCGTCATTAAAACTCGGCTACCGGATTGCACGAATATTCGGTGTCGGGATAGATGACGTGTTCACGTACGAGGAAGACAAGGATGGTCCCTCAACTGACGACGGGTGACTATTTTTTACCGGGATTATCGATATCCGATAACAGGCGATATATGTTCGGAGGTCGGGATGATTAGGGGGATGTGAATGGGAGAATCATTACACATTTTCTTCAAATTATTTTAATGGGCACCTGTAGTTTTCAACAAATCTTATATAGTCAACATGCATACGTTGACTTATGCTTCTGCCCATGGACGAAAAACAGTTCGCGTTCTGGAAGATGCGGCGCAGCGGTACTCCCAATATTACCATTGCCAACCTGCTGGGCATC